>DASPIL010000061.1 GCA_035629175.1 Verrucomicrobiia bacterium
TTGGGGGGGGGGGGCGATTGAAAGTGGGGCAGGTCCGGCGCGCTCGGAGATCTGTTCCACATTTCCCCTAGGGCATCCACCTTGAATACCCGCTCGAGCTTCACTAGCTTGCGGCTGTGGCTGAACAACGCGGCAATCATAGCGAACAAGTGCGCATCCTGATCGTGGACGACGATCCGGGGCAGCGCAGCCTGTTGACGTCGTTCCTCAGATCACAAGGTTTCGAGACGGACGCCGCGGATTCCGGCGAACGCGCGCTCGAGAAGCTTCGCAGTTCCCGCTTCGACCTCATGATTTCCGACGTGCGCATGCCGGGATTGTCCGGACTCGAAACACTTCGCCGCGCGCGCAAGGAGCACGATGCCCTGCCGATCCTGCTCGTTACCGCATTTACAGATGTGCGCGACGCCGTGGCTGCGATGCGCGATGGCGCATTGAACTACCTGGCGAAGCCGATTGACCTCGATGAGTTGCTGACCCTGGTGCAACAGGCCGTGGGTGTTTCAGAGTCGGTCACCCTGAAATACAGCGAGAATAAGCAATTGCCGGACTATGTCGTCGCTCGAAGCCCGCTCACGCAGGCCGTTTTCCGCGAGGCATCGCTCGTGGCCGTTTCCGACACCCGCGTGCTTATCACGGGCGAAAGCGGTTCGGGCAAGGAGATCCTGGCCGATGTCGTCCATGCATGGAGCACCCGTTCAAAAGGTCCCATCGTCAAGGTGAACTGTGCCGCGATTCCCGAGACTCTTCTGGAAAGCGAGCTGTTCGGCCACGAGAAAGGCGCTTTCACGGGGGCGCATGCACAGCGGATTGGACGATTCGAAGAGGCGACCAATGGCACGATCTTCCTGGACGAAATTGGCGAGATGTCGCCGCAGTTGCAGGCGAAACTTCTGCGTGTGACACAAAACGGAACGTTCCAACGCGTCGGATCCAACAGGGAGATCCGGACCAACGCACGCCTGCTGACCGCAACCAACCGCAACCTTGAGGAACTCGTGAAGAGCGGGAAATTCCGCGAGGACCTCTTCTACCGGCTGAACGTTGTCGAACTGCATCTCCCGCCCCTTCGCGAACGGCGCGAGGATATTCTCCCGCTGGCCAGTCACTTCATCGCGGAATTCGCCAAGGGCAAAGGACGTGTTTCGGAAGCCGTCGCCACGTGCCTTGAACGTTATGCGTGGCCGGGTAACGTGCGCGAATTGCGAAATGCGATGGAGCGGGCAGTGCTGCTCTCGCGCAGCGAATTAATCCTTCCCGAACACCTCCCATCGAAGGTTCGAGAAGCCGCCGCACAACCGGCGCCGATCGCATCGCCCGAGGCTCGGCAACTGGAGGAAATCGAACGCGAAGCGATCCTCGAAGGGCTCCGCAAGCATGGATACAACCGCACCGAGACGGCGCGCGCCCTCGGCATCAGCCGCCGCGCGTTGATCTACAAAATCCAGCGCTTCCGCAATATGGGAATAGCCATCGACCCGGCCTGACCTCTCCGCCAAGCCGCTCGTTATGACGCAAAGGGTTGCCGCTGGGTCAGGCCGAACAGGCGGCGGGCGAACGCGTGGGCGAGTTGATTCATTTGCTCAGCTTCCCACGGCGGAAGCGACCGAGCATTGTTGAACTCCCACAGCCTGAGCCAATGTTCAAAGTGCTCAGGTTTCAGGTTCAGCGGCAAATGCGCCGCCCCGAAGCCGCCGCGGTATCGCGAAGGCCCTCCCGCCTGCAGCGCCCAAAAATCGGCAATCTTTTCCAAGTGCGCCGGCCAATCCGGGATGTGGGTGTTGAAAATCGGCCCTATCACCGCATCCTGGCGCACATCCGCATAGAACCCCGTGATCAGCTTGAGGATCCCTTCATGCCCGCCAAGGCGCGCATACAGTGTCTGTTCTTCGCTCATCATCAATCACTTCCACCACCCGCTTCGCTCCTGCGTTCGAGGTACCGTGGATGATCCTCCAGGTTCTGCGACATGTAAACGTGTCGAATTTCCTGCCCGAAGCCGTTACGACGGAAAAACGCGAGCGCGCTATAATTCTTTGCCGCGGTGTCAACCAGCATGATCCGGGCGTCCCGATCTATGAACAGCACGGTCAACTGTTTCAGCAGGCGAGTGGCAATGCCGCTGCGCTTGAGGCGCGGTTCCACACCGAGCCAGAGCAGCCAGCCATAACGCCACGCGCTCCTCGGCTTTTCCATTACGCGGCCAAGCGCGAAGCCAACAATCCGCTCGTCGGATTCAGCGACGAGACATGTCTCAGCATCGTTGCTGAACAACAACGCGAGCTCATGGTCATCCCAGGATCGATACAACGTCGGCCATTCCTCGGCCGTGAAGATCTTCTGGCCCAGTTCGAATACTTCCGCGACGTCTTTCAATTGCATCTCCCGAATTTCAATCGGGGAAGATGCGCCAGAACGGCGGCCCAAACGTTTGCGCAAGAATCCCATACTCGTGCAACTTACCATCGCGCCGTGCCGCGTCAGATCAGTGTCCGCGCGTGCGCCAAAGCGTCGTCGAGCTTCGCCGCGTCCTTGCCTCCACCCCTCGCGTTGTCCGGCTTCCCTCCCCCCTTGCCTGCCACAATCGGGGCAATCTGCTGCACTATTTTTCCCGCCTGCACCTTTGCGATGAACTCCGGCGAAACCGAAGCGATCAGTGCCACGGCGCCGTTGCTGGCGCCTCCAAGCACGATCACGCCCTTGAAGCTCGATTTGAGTGAATCCACTACAGCCTGCAAGAAGTCGCCATCGACGGCTCCCAGGCTGTGGATGATTGCCGGCACGCCATTGATCTCGACAACGCGCTCGCGGAGGCTATTGGCGATGTTTGCAGCTTCGCGCTGCTGGCCCGACCGAATCTGCTTTTCCAATTCCTTCTGATGCGAAAGCAGGGCTTCAATCTTCTTGTCCAGTTCGTGAAGCGGTGCGTTCACTTTCGCCGCGAGGGCCTTGATCAACGCAACTTCATCCGCCGCCTTGCGATACGCTTCCAACCCTGCAACAGCCTCGATGCGCCGCACCCCGGCTGCAATCGCGCTTTCCCCAACGATGCGAAATAATCCGATTTCCCCCGTCGCGCGAGTGTGCGTACCGCCGCAAAGTTCCATCGAATAACCGTCGAGCTTTTTCGCCTGGCCGCCGATCTGCACGACGCGAACTGTGTCGCCGTATTTATCGCCGAAAAACTGCATCACATCCTTGCGCGCCTTCACATCAGCATAGGGCACTTCCGTCCAGCTCACCGCCGCGTTCTCCACGATGCGTTCATTGACCAGCTTTTCGATATCAGCCACCTGCGCCGGTGTGAGCGGCTGTGAATTGAAGTCGAAGGTGAGCTTGTCCGGTCCGACAAAGGAACCCTTTTGGGAAGCTTCCCTGCTGACGACTTCGTGCAGCGCCCAATGCAGCAGATGCGTGACGGAATGATGACGCTCGATTGCACGGCGGCGGAGGGCATTGACTGACAGCGTCACGCAACTGCCTGCCGCGGGAACCGCCTCCGCCCTGCCATTTTCAGTCTCCAAAAAATGGAGCCACGTGTTTCCAGACTTTTGCGTATTCGCAATACGCCAGCCTTCTGTGCCGGCCCGCAGTTCGCCCGTGTCTCCCACCTGCCCGCCCATTTCCGCATAGGCTGCCGAAGCGTCGAGAATGACAGCCGTCTTGTCCTTGATTGAAACCACCTCAAGGACCGTGGCCGGAATCTCAAGCACCTCGAACCCGACGAAACGCGTCGGCGTTGTCGTCTCGATTTCTGATAGCGAAATGACCTGCTTCTTCTGCGCTGCACGGGCAAGCGCGCGTTGTTTTTCCATCAACCGCTCAAAACCATCCTTGTCGACAGAAAGCCCCCGTTCGCGCGCCATTAACTCGGTGAGATCGAGCGGGAAGCCGTACGTGTCATACAACTTGAATGCAAATTCGCCCGTGACGCTCCCGCCCGTCGCTGCTTCGTTGAACAGCTCAATGCCCCGATCCAATGTTTTGTTGAAAGACTCCTCTTCTCCGCGGATGACGTCCTGCACGTGTTTCTTCTTTGCACGAATTTCAGGAAACACGTCGCCCATGGTTTCGGCGAGGACATCGACGAGCCTGTAAAAAAACGGCTCACGAAAGCCGAGCGTCCGCCCATAGCGAACAGCCCGCCGTAGGATGCGCCGCAGCACGTAGTTGCGATCGTTATTGCCAGGCTGAATGCCATCAGCGATCGCAAAACTCAGCGTGCGGATATGGTCGGCGATCACCCGAAATGCGATGTCGATCGCCACCTGCTCCTGCGTAGATTTGCTTTGCCAGTCCGTCGGGACCTGCTTGAGATCACTCGCAGGGCCTGGACGCGGGCCGGCCTTCTCAGCTTCCACCTCCACAATCTTGCTCGGAGCTTCACCACTGGTTTTCGCAGGCTTCGCGGGAACGTCCACGGATCCGGCGTCGCCCGGCAACGTGCTGCAATAACGCTTGCCGCTCAGCTTCTCGAGCGCGTCAAAGATCGGCCGGAAAATGTCGGTCTCATAATTGGAAATCCGTGCTTTCGCGAAATCCTTCAATCCGTTCGTGCCCTGCATGATTGAAGTCACGCGCTCAAAACCCATTCCCGTGTCGATGTGCTTGGAAGGCAGCGGGGAGAACGTGCCGTCGGGATTGGCATTGAACTGAATGAACACCAGGTTCCAGATCTCGATGCACTGCGGACTTCCCTTGTTGACCAGCGCGCCCTTCGTGTCGCCGTTCGGCGTCAGGTCCACATGCAGTTCCGAGCATGGACCGCACGGGCCTGTCTCGCCCATCATCCAGAAATTGTCCTTCTTGTTGCCGTTGACGATGTGCACGGCGGGATCAAGGCCCGCGCTGCGGAACTTCGCCGCCCAGAATTCCCAGGCCTCACGATCGAAATCACTTGGATCATTTTGCGCCTTGTCTGGATTGTAAACCGTGGCGTAGATCCGTTGCGGCGGGAATTTCCAAATTTCAACAACGAGTTCCCATGCCCATTCGATGGCCTCCTGCTTGAAGTAATCTCCAAAAGACCAATTCCCGAGCATCTCGAAAAACGTGTGGTGATAGGTGTCGAGTCCCACGTCGTCGAGGTCATTGTGCTTGCCACCCGCGCGGATGCATTTCTGGGTGTCGGCCGCCCGCGTGTCGCTGCCTGGAACAGCTCCCGCCCACCTGCTGACATCGGCTTCTTTCTGGCCCAGGAAGACAGGCACAAACTGGTTCATGCCAGCGTTGGTGAACAGCAGGTTCGGCGAGTCGGGCATGAGCGAACTCGAAGGAACAAGGGTGTGCTGCTTCGACTTGAAGAAGTCGAGGAACGATTGGCGAATCTGCTTTGACGTCATCATCTGTCGCAAGGTGCTATAACCGCGAAAAAATTCAGGCGGGGAGATTAGCCGAAGCGAACGGTCGAATGCGAGTTGAATTCAGAGGGCCCAGCGCGACCGGGGCGTCGTTATCAAACTCACTCTCTTTCCGGGCGAAGCCGGAGGAGAAGTCTCCCAAATCTCTAGGCGGCCAAAGCGAAGGCAGGGTGGCGTCAGGCATCTTGCCTGACGTAGAGGGCGTGCACCCTTGCCGCCCGGAAAACCGTTAACCACGCGAGACACTCAGATTCTCTCAACGTTTGAGAATCCTTCCACCCGGCGGGAAGCCCGGGTGGAATGAAAAGCGCGCGACGAATCTCACGCGAGTTTGAAGATCTCACAGCATCTCCAGGCTCCTGGCCTGGATGCGCAGGTGTCGGGCGGAACGGGATTGTTCCGCTTCCGACCAGAAAAGCCGGTCCCCAACCAGCATCACCTGACCCTGCGCATCCGCCAGCACCTCCACCCTCTCCTTGGCAACCTCAAAACTTTGTCCGCTGAATGTGATCACAATCCTGCATTCCTTTCCGTTACAAATCCTGATCCAGAGTGGAGGCGAATCAGGAACATCGGGCTTTTCTGACAAAACCAGGCGCGTCCCCTCCTCATCCTGCACAATCGCCCGCACCTGGTTCGGGAACATCCCAAGCGTCTGTCGGATCACCTCCGAGTTTTCAAGCGCAGCAAACACAGGCTGCCGTTCAGCGTTGAACGGAGAAAGGATGAACGCGATGAGGACGCACGCGGACGCCAATCCCAGGGCCCACAGCCAGCGCAGCGACACGGCTGGCCGATCCCGCCGGCGCGCACGGCGATCCAGCTGGGAAAGGACCGCTTGCGGAAACAAGTCCCAATACTCCGCGTTCCGTTCAGGCACTGCCGCGGCTTTCAATTTATTCTCCAACTCGGAATCATTCATCGCGGACCTTTCCCGCCAGCCAGCGCTTTAGTTTCTGTTTTGCTGAAAATACCCGCCAGGAAACGGTGGTTTCCGAGCAACCAAGAATGCGTCCCGCTTCAGCGTGGGTTTTGCCCTCGTAAATTGTCAGGACGATCGCCGCCCGTTGCTTCGGGTGCAACTTCATCAGGGCATTCTGCACTCGCCACGGCTCCGCAACGTCGCGGGATTCCGCCGGGTTTTCAGGGATTTCCCATTGCTCGTGCAGCCTGTTCCGCCGGCTCTCGCGTTTGTGCCAGTTGAGGCAAAGGTTCATCGCGATTCGATACAGCCACGATGAAAACGCCGCATCACCCCGAAAACTCTCCAGCCTCTGGAATGCCTGAATGAACGTTTCCTGCGCCAGGTCCTCGGCGTCGGCCATCGACCCTGTCATGCGGTATGTGACGGCGTGAATCATCCGTTGATGCATCTGGACCAGGGACCCAAAGGCTGAGTGATCGCCCTGCCGGCATCTGAGGATCACAGCCCTTTGTTCATCGTCCATTTGCGTTCTGATTTTAAAGTTAGGACAAACCCCAGCAAAGGATCCTTTGAGTGATTTCGCAGAATCGACCGCATTCCATCTCATGTTTGCACCGGCTCGAACCCGCAACTTCGCCACGGCTCTTGAGTTGCGGCCTGTTTATCACGTATGTTGTGCGCTCCATGCTGACTCTTTCCGGCATTTCGAAGGCTTATGGCGAACGCGTCCTGTTCGCCGACGCCACGCTGCAGGTGAACCGCAACGACCGCATCGGCCTTGTCGGCCCGAACGGCGCGGGCAAATCCACCCTGCTCTCGTTGATCCTTGGGGAGGAAGAGGCGGATGCCGGCGAAGTTATTCTTGAACGCGGTGTTCGCATCGGGCATTTGCCGCAGGAGAGCATGCCTGTCGCAGACGAGACAGTGATTGAACTCGCAACCGCTTCGTCACCCGAATTCCTCAAGCTGCGCCGCATCATCAAAGCCTGGGACAACAACCATCCCGTGGAAGCGCTGCATCCTGAGGAAATCCACGATGACGTGCACGATCGCTTCAACGAGCTGGGTGGTTACCAACTCGAGGCGAAGGCGAAACAGATTCTTGCGGGCTTGAGCTTTCGGGAAACCGATTTCGAACGCCCGGCGCGCGAAATGAGCGGTGGCTGGGTCATGCGCGCGCATCTGGCGCGCCTGCTCGCAATGGAGCCCGACCTGCTGATTCTCGACGAGCCCACCAACCATCTCGACCTGGAGGCGCTCATCTGGTTCCAGGATTACCTGAAGAATTATCCGGGAGCGATCCTCGTCATTTCCCACGATCGTGAATTCCTGAACCACCTTGTCGGGAGCATCGTGGAAATTCGACAAAGCCGCCTGATGCGTTACCGCGGCAACTATGACGAATACCTTGTTCAGCGCGAGGCGGCCGAGGAACAGTTGCTCGCGGCTTACAAGAATCAACAGCGCGAAATCGCAAGCCTGATGGACTTTGCAAACCGCTTCCGCGCCAAGGCTTCCAAGGCGTCGCAAGCGCAAAGCAAATTGAAGCAGATCGAACGGATGGACAAGATCGAGGCGCCCACCAGCGATGATCGAAAGGTGAGCTTCTCGTTTCCCCAGCCGCAACGGAGCGGCCAGCGCGTGATCCGGCTTCAAAACATTCGCTTCGGCTACCCGCTCTCGTCCGCGAGCAACCCGGGCGCACAGGGCGAGAATTTGATTTATGAACGGCTCGCCTTCGAAGCGGAACGCGGACAGCGCATCGTCCTCGTCGGGCCGAACGGCGCCGGGAAATCGACGTTGTTAAAACTGCTGGGCGGCGTGCTTGAACCGCAGAATGGAATCAGAGAACTCGGTCACAACGTGAAATCCGGTTACTACTCGCAGTATCGGGTGGACATGCTCGACCTGAGCCGGACCGTGCTTGAGGAAGCTTTGGACACTCCGTCCCGTGTGACCGAACAATTCGTGCGCACATTGCTCGGCTCGTTCCTGTTTCAAGGTGACGATGTCTTCAAACGCGTGAGTGTCCTGAGCGGTGGCGAAAAGAGCCGCCTCGCTCTGGTGAAGCTGTTGCTCGATCCGCCCAACCTGCTGCTCATGGATGAACCCACGACGCATCTAGACATGTCGAGCATCGACGCGCTGTTGTATGCGCTGGATCAATTTGAGGGAACCCTGATCTTCATCAGCCACGACGTCTATTTCATCCGCGCCCTGGCAAATCACGTGGTCCATGTGAACGCAGGCCGTCTTACCCCCTACCCTGGCGGCTATCAATATTACCTTGATAAAACCCGTGCCGGCTCGGCCCGGGCAGCGCTGACGGCGGGCGGGCAAGGACGCCGGATTGGAGAGCCTCCGCAGCGATCTGCGGTTGCCGTGACCGATGGTCTCTCGCGAAAGGATCAAAAACGAATCGAAGCAGAACAGCGGCAGGCGCGATCCAAAGAACGGAAGTCGCAGCAACAGGCGGTGCATCAGCTTGAAAAGCAAATCCAGGCGCTGGAACAGAAGCAAAGCGAACTGACGGCCGAGTTGGAGAAACCAGAAACGTACGAAAAACCAGGACGCGCCAATCAGATCAACCGCGAACTTGTGGATGTGCAATCAGAACTTGAGGAACTCACGCCGAAGTGGGAAGCAGCGGCGACGAGGCTCGCCACTCTGGACGCTGGATAGGCATCTGCACGATGCGGTGGCGGGACGGCCACTCCGATGGCGTTCAGCCCGGCGTCATCCCGAATTGGCGCAGATACTTGATCGTGACGGTAAAATCCTTGGGCAGGGGCGATTGCATCACGACAGTTTCGCCCGTCACAGGATGCGTCAGTTCCAGTTGCTCCGCATGAAGGGCCACTCGCCCCATCAGGGGGCGTTCTTCTTTTCCAGGCTTCAGGACGTAATTCTTCTTCAAACTCGATAGGTACAGCGCCTTCCCCCCGTAGAGTGAATCGCCGACAATCGGCAATCCGAGGTGGCGGAGGTGAACGCGAATCTGATGGGTCCGGCCAGTCAGCGGCTCGCAACGAAGCAACGTAAAGCGGCTGAACTTTTCCATCACATGAACCACCGTGCGTGATCGTTTTCCGTTTTTCGGGTCGACGCGCATCAGACCGATCCGCGTTGGGTGCGCTGCGAGTTTCTGGTCGATCTCCACCTCGTCCTGCGCGGGAGCGCCCCGCACCAGAGCCACATACTTCTTCAGCGGCTTCTCCGAGCCGAACAAGTTTGCCAACTGCACCAGGACTGGTTTGCTCTTGGCTAGAAGAATGATGCCGCTCGTTTCGAAGTCGAGGCGGTGGGCATTCATCAGGTAATCGAGCCCGCGCTCCTTTGCCCACGGTTTGGCCGCGGTGATACCCGCGTGCAGGAGCTTCATCAAGTTCGGACGATCGGGATCGTAACGGTCGGGCGACGTTAACAGGCCGCTCGGCTTGTCCACGGCGAGGAGGTGCTCGTCTTCGAACCGGACCGGAATTTCCCAGAACTCCCGGGTACCCGGCGACGACAGTTTGATTAACGGTTCCACAACCGCCAGAGGGCGAATCAGGAACGCGCGGCCCCGGTGCCGGCGGGAGCTTGCTGCTGCTGTTGTTGCTGCATCAGCGGTGTCTCGCGCAGCGATTTGCTTGCTTCAGCCTGCAGCCACGCATCAATGGCTTCACGGCGGCGTGCACGGCGGAACCGCTCGGTGTATTCAGGCAGGTCTGCCAAAATCCTGGATTCATCCAGTGGAACAAGTTTTTCAACGAACACAATGAAGCCGCCGTCCATGGTCGGAACAAACTCGGTGGCGGTTCCGGGCTCTATCATGAATGCCGCCTGTTTGTATTGCGGAAGTGGCACATGCGCTTCCACCTGCGGCGCGTTCGTGGATGCAATTGAAAGCGGCTCGACTGCGACGCTGCGCAGGTTGGCCTGGGACACCAGTTCCGAGAAAGTCTTGCCTGCCTTCAAGCCTTCCTGAAGGACCCGGGAAAATTCTGAACCCGCGCGTCGCGCATTCTCCACCGCTTTGGTGCGGCGATAGTCGTCTGCCACCCGGTCCTTCACGGTGTCGTAGGACTGGGTCTCGACGGGCAATCGCTTCGCCAGGGCGATCACAAACACCGCATTTTCGCCGACCATGGGCCGATCAGCCAGCGGTTCCTCTTCGGTTAACCGAAAGGCAGTGGGAGCGAAGTTGGGTCCGACGTCCAATCCGTCCGGCCCATTCTCCTGGTCGAAAGGCGCGGTTTGCTGCACCACGAAGTTATTCGTGCGCGCGGCTGTAAGGAAATCCTCAACGTTCGGCGTGCGTTCGCGGCTCAACAGGTCATCCATAAATCGCTCCGCCGTTCGGTAGGCCGCCAGCAATGCCTGGTCGTGCCGGCGTTCCTCGCGCAGCTTCTGCCTGGCCTGTTCGGGGGCGAGGTCCGGAAACGCGTTGGTTCCGCGCTGCTGGTATTCCTGTTCGATCACCTCGTTCAGATTCGTGATCCCGAAAAGCTCCGTGTCGGCTTGCGCCAGGAAATTGCTCGCGCTGAAAGTCACATAGTGCACCTGCACCCGTTCCGGCAGTTCATACAGATGCAATCGATTGGTGTAGAATTCCGTCAGGACCTCGGGGGTCGCCGCGGCAACACTCGTCTGGTAATTGGTGCCCGAATAGAACAGCGCGTGACTGACGATTTGCTGGTTTTCGCGCGTGAAGAGCGCGCGAGCTTCCTGGGGCGTCACAAGATCCCCCGGCAATCCAACGATTGAGAGCAACTGTTGCAGCGCAAGCTCATGACGCACGTAACGCGCAAAATCCTGCTCGGTGGCATGCGGCATCAACGCCCGCTTGACGAATTCCTCGAGCGGGACGGGGCGGCCGCCGCCTGCGCGCGAAAGAATGTTGTTCGCCGCCTGCGCCACAGCTTCGTCGCTCACGTAGATGTTGTAATCCTTGAACTTCTTGATGAAAAACAACCGGATATACGTTTCCCGCTGCAGGTCAAAATTGGAGCGGCCGCTGGGCCACTCGCCCGTGCTCATGAAATAAGCAAGCATCGCTTCGCGTTCGGCATTCGCGTATTCGGGACGGGAAATTCGCTCCCCATCAATGTTGCCAAGCTGCCCAGCACTTGGACGTCCACCTCCGTCTGAGGCCGGATTGAAAAAGATGACCAGGGAAACAATCATCACCCCGATGATCACGACCCACAGCCAAGTTTGATGTTTACGAATGGTCCCAAACATAGATTTAAGAGTGCGAACCGTAACCAGCCCGTGAAAACCGGTCAAACGCAAAAGAACCCGCGGCCAAAGGCGCTCTGCCGACTTGGAAGCCGGCGATACAGTCCCGACTCGCCGGGAGAAACCTGCGCACGAGTTTCTTGCAGGGCCGGTAGAGGGATGAACTAAAGTCCCAGCCGATGCAGCTGATCCCGATGGGACCGGGTGAGGGTGAGTTGCGCCCCGCCATGAAGAACGATCACATATTCACCGCGGGCAATTGGCCGGAGTTCACGAATATGGTCCATGTTGACCAGTTCGCCGCGGTTGATCCTGAGGAATCGCCCGACAGGAAGACGCTGCTCCCAGTTGTTCATCGTGTCCCGGGAAAAATGGATCGAACGCCCAGCATGAAGCCGCACCCCGTCATCCGCGGCTTCAATCCATTCGATGTCGGACAGGTTCATGAGCAGGATCCGGCCGTCGGTTTTCACCGCGATCCGTTCGGGTGTTCCGGGATTTCGCCGCAGTGAGTGATTCTGCCGCTGTTCATCCAGCGTCTGGATGTGGCTGCGAGCACGCTGCAACGCCACCTGGAGGCGCTCCCGGCGGCACGGCTTGATCAGGTAGTCCAACGCCTGGACGTCGAACGCCTTGTGCGCAAACTCCTCATTGGCCGTGACAAAGATGACAACCGGCTTGTGCTCGGGATCCAAATTTGAAACCACTCCAAATCCATCCATCTCGGGCATTTGCACATCGAGGAAAACGAGATCGGGATCCAATCGTTTGATCGCGGCGACGGCATCCAGCCCGTTCACTGCGGTGCCGACCAGCTCAATGTCTGCTTCTGCGCCGAGATAACGGCGCATTACCTCCCGCTCGAGTTGCTGGTCGTCCGCGACGAGTGTGCGAATCTTCCTGCCTGCTGCACCGGCAACAATCGCCGCGGGTGGCGTACAAGCAGACACTTCAGGCAGGGCAGCGGCAGTCATATGGTCAGGCAACAGGTTCGGTTGCCCCAGATCATCAGGCTGCGGCCGGGATCCGCACAACACGCGGGACTACGGAAACTCGTCCGATGCTTTACGGAACGATCCCGCCTGCGGACATTTTCAGACGCTTCCACCTGAGCATTCACCGCTGGTGCGCGAGGAAGGGTAGACCGCTTGATGCCTGCGCGCCTTTAGCTGTTCACGCGGGTTCCTGTTGCGTCAGACAGTGAAGCGATCCAAAACCGAGGACGAGATCAACAGCATGGATTCCAACCACGGGGCGATCCTTGAACAAGTCACCGAGGATCCCAAGCGCGATCCGATCATTCACGTCATTGAACGTCGGCACGATCACGCACGCATTACAGATGTAGAAATTGGCGTAACTTGCGGGGAGCCGCCAGTCGCCGTAATGCAGTGGCGACGGCATCGGCAGCGCAACCACCTCGGGCCTTGAGCCGTCCTCAAGGCGCAGGTCCTGGACGCGTTCCCAGTTCTCAGCGAGCGGGTTGTAATTGATGTCCTTCCGATTCTTCTCCTGGATCAACACCAAGGTCTTGCGATCGGTAAAGCGCGCGATGTCGTCGATGTGCCCGTGTGTGTCGTCACCCACCGGCCCGTTCAAAAGCCAGAGGACATTTTTCACGCCGAGATATTTCCGGAACGTTTCATCATACTGGGCGCGCGTCATACCAGGATTGCGCACCTGGATCTTGGGATGTTGGTAGCATTCCTCGGTGGTGAGCAGTGTTCCGCTGCCGTTCACCTCAATGCCGCCGCCTTCAACGACAAACTTCTTTCCGTTGAACTGCGCGTCGAACAGCGGCCGCTTCAGGAACTTAGAGGCGACCTCGGGCACGCGCGTGTCCTTCTGCCAGTCATCGTATTTGGCCCACGCATTGAAATGGAAATGAACAATGGCCTTGTCCTGCTTTGAATTGGCTCCCTTCGATTTCCGTTTCAGCTTCACGTGGATTGGCCCGCTGTCGCGCGTCCAGCCCCGATTCGTCGGATGCACGATGAAATCGATCTGCCGAAGGTCGCAGTTCGCGCGCTTGAGGTAGCTGGCTGCGAGCTTTTGTTCGCTGGCGTGGCGAATCAGGATGCGAACACGTTCGCCCGGCGAAATCTTGCGCACCATTTCGCCGTACACCCAGCGAATGGTGTCGATCTTATCCGGCCAATCCGTTTCGTTGTGCGGCCAGCCCAGCCATGTCGCCGCGTGCTTATCCCATTCTGCAGGCATGGAATATCCGAGTTCCGCGGGCGTCGTGTTCGTGATGCGTTCTGCGTTTGCCATAAAATCCGCGCGGAAGATAAGACCTTTTGACGGCTTGTCGATGGACAATCGCCTTCCAGTGCAAGGCGCGCGGCAACAGGTCACATTCGCTGTTTGCGGGTGAAGTGTGCCTGGGGAGAAATGAATAAGCCGCAGGTAGCGGAGATTCTTCCGCGCTCCTGCACGGGAACCGCGCTAACAACCACGCGCTACTGTCCAGCCGTCGCCAACTCTTCTTCGAAATCCACGATCTGCTTGATCTGTGTAAGAAACCAGCGATCGATCTTCGTCAGGTTGAAAATCTCGTCGACGCTGAAACCCGCGCGCATGGCGTGTCGAATAAAAAAGATTCGCTCCGCATTCGGCACCGTCAGTTTCCGGCTGATCACGTCGCGCGGGAGGATTTCACGGTCGCCGTATACTTCGGTTCCGATGCGCCAGGGTTTCCCATCGCCACCCAGTCCGTAACGTCCAATCTCCAGCGAGCGCAAACACTTCTGCAAACTCTCCTTGAACGTGCGCCCGATCGCCATCGCCTCACCCACGCTCTTCATCTGCGTGGTCAAGGTTGGATCGGCTTGCGGAAACTTCTCGAACGCAAAGCGCGGGATCTTGGTGACCACGTAATCAATCGTCGGCTCAAAGCTCGCGGGTGTTTCGCGTGTGATGTCGTTCTTGATCTCATCGAGCAGGTATCCCACCGCAAGCTTTGCGGCGATTTTCGCGATTGGAAACCCGGTTGCCTTGGAGGCGAGAGCCGAACTGCGGCTGACGCGCGGGTTCATCTCGATGATAACCATGCGGCCGTTGTCCGGGTTCACGCCGAACTGGATGTTCGATCCACCGGTTTCAACGCCGACCGCGCGAATCACCGCGAAACTCTGGTCGCGCATGATCTGGTATTCCTTGTCCGTCAGTGTCTGGATCGGCGCGACCGTGATTGAATCGCCCGTGTGAACCCCCATGGGATCGAAATTCTCGATCGAGCAGATGATCACGCAGTTGTCTGCCTTGTCCCGCATGACCTCCATCTCGTATTCCTTCCAGCCGAGCAGCGATTCCTCGATCAGGATTTCAGAGACGGGCGATAGTTCCATGCCGCGCTTGGCGATTTCCTCGAACTCGTCGCGATTATACGCAATGCCCCCGCCTGTGCCGCCGAGCGTAAACGCAGGGCGAATGATCAAGGGCAGGCGCCCAACCTTTTCCGCAACCGCACGAGCCTCTTCCATCGTGTGCGCCGTTCCCGAAATCGGAACGTCCAGGCCGATGCTGAGCATGAGCTGCTTGAACGCCTCGCGATTTTCGCCCTTGTGAATGGCTTCCGCCTTCGCGCCGATCATCTCCACGTCATGCCGCTCCAGGGCGCCATTCTTATGCAGGGCCATCGCAGTGTTCAGCGCGGTCTGCCCGCCGAGGGTTGGCAGCAGCACGAGCTTGCCGGGCGCGCCCATCCGCGCCATCTCCGCCTTTTCGCGCACAATGATCTTCTCCACGCAGTCGGGCGTGATTGGCTCAATGTAGGTGCGATCGGCGAACTCCGGGTCCGTCATGATGGTCGCCGGGTTCGAATTCACGAGCACCACGCGGTAACCCTCCTCCTTCAGCGCCTTGCAGGCCTGAACGCCGGAGTAATCGAATTCAACTGCCTGGCCGATGATGATCGGTCCGGCGCCGATGATCAGCACGCTATGGATGTCGTTGCGCTTGGGCATAGTTCAAACGCCGGAGAGTGAATCGGAATTCGCATCGCAAGTGAAGGAAAAAGGACTTTCATGCCGGGCCGCTGCGCAGACCAGAAAAACCAAACCCACCGCAGGCGGTCAGTTCCGTGCGGGCAACCTCCACCGGCGCAGGCGCAGTGCGTTTCCGATGACAATGATATCCGACACACCCATCGCGGCAGCACACAGTATCGGGCTTAAAAATCCCAG
The DNA here is from genome assembly GCA_035629175.1 of Verrucomicrobiia bacterium. Classification (NCBI taxonomy): domain Bacteria; kingdom Pseudomonadati; phylum Verrucomicrobiota; class Verrucomicrobiia; species Verrucomicrobiia bacterium. Next base: position 15,696 of record DASPIL010000061.1, read on the forward strand.
CGCCGCGAGCGGCACCCCGACGGCATTATAAAAAAATGCCCAGAACAGGTTCTGCTTGATCGTTCTTAACGTGGCCCTCGCCAGCCCCAAGGCTTCGGGGACCGCTTCGATTTCCGACTTGAGCAGAATGATATCCGCCGCCTCTCTTGCCACATCGCTCGCACGCGTGACTGCCACGCCCAAGTCGGCTTGCTCCAGTGCAGGCGCGTCGTTGATGCCGTCGCCCACAAATGCAATGCGCTCGCCGCTCTTCTGCAGCCGTTCCACAAAGCCCGCCTTTTGTTCGGGTTTCACGCCGGCGAACACGTTATCTGGCGCGATGCCCACCTGCCGGGCCACGCTGGCCGCAGTGACCGGATTGTCCCCGGTTAACAGATAAACTTTCAGCCCGCGTGCCTGCAGATCGGCGACCACTTGCGCGGCGCCGTGTTTCAGCGTGTCGCGAACCGCAAACACGGCGAGCAGTTCGCCTTCCGCCGCTAGGCCGGCGAGCGTCGCGCCCTGGCTGGCCCATTCGTGCACGAAGCTTTCACCAGCGGCCAGGTCCACCCCGCTTTCGCGCAACCACGGGATCGATCCCTGGATCAATCGCTTTTCCTGCCCGTCGATCGAAATAAACCCTTCGACCCCTGCGCCCCGGAGTTCACGCCAGCGGCTGACGAGCGTTTGACCCTCCGCAATTTTGGCGAGTGCCTGGCTGATGGGATGATTTGAATTTCGCGCCAGCGATGCGGCAAACGTCTTGACGTCGAGGTCGCCACGAAGTTCCAGAACTTTGGCGACGTCCGGTTTTCCCAGTGTGAGCGTGCCTGTCTTGTCAAACACAACGCCGGTGACGGTTCCCGCTTTCTCCAGTGCCACGCCGTCGCGTACGAGAATGCCGCGTTGAGCCGCGGCATTGGAACCCGCCATGATTGCTGTGGGCGTGGCCAGGCCCATCGCGCAGGGGCACGCTATGATCAAGACCGCCGCGGCAATGATGAAGGCTGCTGCCGTCCGGCCGTCGGGAATCGTCGCAGGCCACAAATACGGTGCGACCGCCTGATGCGCGTGCAAGGCCGACTGGGGCGCAAGTCCCCACCACAATGCGGCGATCACGGCGATGCCAACGACAATCGGAACAAACACGCTGCTGACCCGATCGCCCAGCCTTTGGATGCCAGCCCGGCTCGTTTGCGCACGCTGCACTGCGGCGATGATGTGTGCGACAGCAGTCGCATCACCCGTGGCCGTCACGCGTGCCACGAGCCGCCCGTTCGCATTCACGGTGCCTGCGAACAGCGCGCTTTCCGGCTTCTTGTCCACAGGGATCGATTCGCCCGTCAACATCGATTCGTCCACAGCCGATTCCCCTTCAAGCACGGCCGCGTCGGTCGGCACCCGATCTCCGGGCCTCAGCACAATACGATCATCCACGTGCAGCATTGATGCGGGAACTTCCGTTTCGGAATTATCGGCCTCCAGTCGCCGCGCCGTTTGCGGAACGAGGTTCAGCAACTGTCGCAACGCGCCTGAAGCCTTGAGGCTGACGCGCGATTCCATCCAATGGCCGAGGCTGATCAGGGTAATGATCGCCGCCGATTCCATGAAATACACGTGACCGCCGCGGCCAGTCACAAGGGCCCACGTGCTGTAGGCGTAGGCCGTCGTGGAACCCAGCGCCACCAGTGTGTCCATGTTCGAGCGTCCCACCTTTAACTGGTTCCAGGCGCCCCGATAAAACTGGGCTCCGGCCAGGACCTGCACAAGGCTTGCCAGCACGAACGCGACCCACTGAAACCACGGGGTCATTGCGACATGGAAGACCCATTCGCCGAGCATGATTGGAATCGTTCCCAGCACTCCGATCCAAAGCGTGAATTCCCAGCCGGCCATTTTATGTTCGCCGTGATCCGTTGAGTTAGGAGTGGCCGCGGGCGCGAGGCTGGCGTTGTACCCCGCGCCGGAAACGGCTTTGAAAAGCGCGTCGGCCGATGGCTGTGCTCCGGGGTTCCATCGAACCGCGGCTCGTTTCGTCTCGAGGCTCACCCATGCGCTGTGAACACCCGGAACGCTCTGCAGCGCATCGGTGACATGGCGGACGCAATTGCTGCAATCCATCCCAGTCACCATCAATTCCGTCGCAGCCGGACCTCCCGCCGCCTTTGGCCGTTCTATCGTTTCAGCAGGCATGGACGGAGCTTAAACTGAATCGCGGCCGTGCGCCATGCCGCGTGATGCTTTGCAGATCATGACATTTTCCAATCCTCTTTTGTGCTTTGTTCAAGGCCACCAGTGCAAGCGGTCGACAGCCTTTCGCAACCGCCAGGAAGCCAGTCGTTGAATTACCGTTAGGCTGGGTCGCGTGAAGACACAAAATCGCTCCCGCTCAAAACCATCGGCTTTCACATTGATTGAACTCCTGGTGGTCATCGCCATCATTGCGATCCTGGCGGCCATGCTGCTCCCCGCGCTCGCGTCCGCCAAGCAAAAGGCCAAACGCATTGGATGCTATTCCAACCTGCGACAGGTGTACATCGCGTACGCCAATTACGCCTCCGATCATCGCGATTTCCTTCCGCCGAAATTTGAAGTGAAGAAGAATGCTCTGAAGCCCGAGGACATTACGAAGGGCAAGCAGCTTCAAACGTTGACCAACGGCATGCACACGCTTCTCGCGTCCGAAATCGGGGGAAAGGCGAGTCTTGTATGGCGCTGTCCGTCAGACGCCGGCGACTTCGGTGACAGGACGCCTGTGTTCGAAAGAAAAGGGACAAGCTTCGAGGCTGAAGGATCGGAGCTGAATCGCAAAGCCGGGGACGAATTCAAGAACAAGTTCGCGTACATGCATACCCGCGATGTCATCCGCGATATTTTCAAACCGTGGGACAGTGACGACCACCTCAAGGTGCAGGAGAAGATTGCCAAGGGCGAGCTTGGGCCGGTCAAGTGGCACGCCAAATTTTATAACAAGGTCATGGGAGACGGGCACGTGGTCGCAGTTAAATCCAAAATCGAGGACAAGGAATCCAAGGGTGAGAACTCGGACGACTGAAACTGCGGCAACCTTGCTGTTCCAATGCAGAATCCCACCGTTTCGAAATCGAAATATTGGCTGCTTGCGAAATCGCGCCAATGGCATGCCTGGGCAGGACTGGCCGCCGGGCTGTTTCTGCTGGTCGTTGGAGTTTCCGGGATCGTGTTGAACTACGAGCATCCGATCTTCTCTGCCTTGGGCCTTGAAACGCGGGTTCCCAAATCGAAAAAGGAACACCGCCAAACGAAGCAGCTTCCGCCTCAGTTGTCGATGGGCAACGGTTTCGCCGCCCTGCCCGTAAGCATCGAACGGGCTTTTGAAATCGCGCGAGCCGAATGGGGAGACGTGCCTTTGGAACGCGTTGAACTGAAAGACGAGCGCGGCGAAATGCTCTACAAGTTCAAACACAAGAACGGCAGTGAATTGTGGATCAATGCAGTATCCGGCGCACATCTGAAAAAGGGTGCGTATGAACGCGTCGGAAAAGCCGCCCTCGACGGCACACCGACGCGGTCAACCGATTGGGGCAAGATTCTCATCGACCTTCACACCGGCAAGATCGGTGGCGAAGCTGGCAAGGCTGTCATGTCCCTTGTGTCGCTGCTGTTGATTCTGCTTTCGTTATCCGGGGTCTACATGTGGCTCAAGCCATTGGTAATCAGACGCAGGAACGCCAAAGCAAAGGCGATTGCCAGTCAACGCCTCATTTCCACTGAGGCTCCTGGCCATCGCGCGGCGGAAGCTGGTTCCAGTCCGTAGTGCAGGTTTTCCACTCTCCACCCTCCGCAGCAGGCTCGTGCAGAAGGACAAACTTGAAAGTCTGCGATACGGGGGATGCGCGGAAGCGATTTTGAACGATTCGTCCACGGGAGCGGCGTTAAAGCAAAAGTTGATGCCGCAGAGTGCGTGCAATATGTTGGCGACCAGCATTGCGCACGTGGTGGAATGGCAGACACGCCAGACTTAGGATCTGGTACCGCAAGGTGTGAAGGTTCAAGTCCTTTCGTGCGCACCATCTTCTGGGATGAACGATTTACGATGGATGATTGATGATTCAGCAATACCCGAACAGCCAATCACAAATCGTAAATCATTCATCATAAATAACCCGGCTTTTCTCGACAGCTTCCGGTCGGCCACATAATCTCGGCGGCTCGAACCAGCACGTCATGACTTCAACGGAAAAGCTGCTGATGGAACTGATCGCTTTGCCGAGCGTGAATCCAGCTTTCCTGCCGTCCAACGATCCTCATGCGGGCGAACAGCGAGTCGCTGAATTCCTCGCCAGTGTCGCAGCCAATGCGGGCCTCGACGTCGAATTCCAGGCCGTCTTGCCAAATCGCGCCAATCTCGTAGCGCGCCTCACGCCATCGGGACCCGTCACGCAGCGCATCCTACTCGCTCCCCACCTCGACACGGTCGGTGCGGCGGCGGACGGATTCTCGCCGCGTGCACGTTCCTTGCGAATCCATGGACGCGGCGCGTGCGACACCAAGGGTTCCGTCGCTGCCATGCTTTCGGCCGTCGCGGCCATCGCGCGCGATGGAAAGCGGCCCGCGAAAACGGAGATTGTTTTCGTCGGCCTTGTCGATGAAGAAAACGCGCAGGCGGGTTCAAGGGGGTTCGCACAAAGCGGAATCTCGGCGAGCCTGGCAATCATTGGCGAGCCAACACAGCTCAAGATCGTGACGGCGCACAAGGGAAGCCTCTGGTTGCGAATGGAAACGCGCGGGAAGGCCGCGCACGGCTCAACTCCAAACCTCGGCCGCAATGCGGTGCACGAGATGGCCCGCATCGTTGACTTGCTCGAAACGAAATACGCGGCGCAGCTCCGCAAGCGGCGGCACCCGCTGCTCGGATCGGGAACGATCAACGTCGGAACGATCGCCGGCGGGACACAGCCGAATATTGTTCCGTCGGCGTGCTCCATTGCAATCGATCGACGCACGCTGCCAGGCGAGAACGAAAACTCCGTTCGTCGCGAGATCAACGCTCTGCTGAAGCAACACGGCCTGCGAGCCCGGTTCGACAACGAAAAGCCCGCGCCCTGCCTTCCGCTCGAGACCGATCACAAAATCCCACACGTCAGCCAGTTTCTCACATCGGCAGGCCAGCGTCGCCCAGCCGGAGTTGACTTTTTCTGCGATGCCGCTGTTCTTGCGGCGGCGGGAATCCCGTCTGTTGTTTTCGGCCCTGGGAGCCTTGCGCAGGCACACACGGATGACGAATGGATTTCGCGGTCTTCGCTAAATTCAGCCACCGCGCTGCTGACCCGCTTTCTGCGCGGCTTGCCTTGAACACTTGCAGGACGCGCAGGTCGAAACCACTTAATTGAACATGGACATCACCGCAGCTGCCGAACAGCGCAAACACCATCTCACCTTCTTCCGCCAGAGCGGCTGGCTGATGGTTGCGAACGTCACAGGCGGGTTTATGTCGCTCGGGGTGCATTTCCTCTCGGGTCGGGTGGACCAGTCGCAATACGCGGCCTTCGGCACGCTGCTGATGCTCACGTCGTGCCTTCCCGCGATTCCCCTGCAGATGTTGTATGCGCAGCAGACCGCGGCGGCACTGGCGACGGGACGTCCGCGCGAATTGAGCTGGACGATCCGGCTGGGGCTGATCGTTACGTTCGCCTTCTGGATGGCAGCCGCAGTCGCGGTTTTTGTTTTTCAGGACGACATCGTGGCCCGATGGAAATTACCCGGCGCATCGGCGCTGTGGATCACTTTGCTGACGGTCCTGATGGGGCTGTGGAATCCCATCTTCGGGGGAACGCTGCAGGGACGGCAGGATTTCCTCTGGATGGGCAACGCCGCCATCTCGATGGGAGTTTTTCGGCTGCTGTTTGCCGTTCTACTCGTCATTGGGCTGCATCAGGGGGCGACGGGAATGATGGTCGGCGCGCTTGTCGGAATGACCGCGGCCGCCGGTATTGCGGCGTGGAGAACCCGGGATTTATGGCTTCTGCCAATTCAACGATTCCCAACCAAAAATCTGCTGCGCCACGCCATCCCATTGATTCTCGGTTTCTGGGCGTTTCAATTCATGTTCACGTCGGACCAAATGTTCGCCCAGACATTTTTTGCCGGGGACGATGTGGTCGGTTATTACTACGCCGCAGGAACGCTTTCCCGCGCGCTGCTTTGGCTGGTGCTTCCAATGGCTGCGGTGATGTTTCCAAAACTGGTGCACAGCCGCGCAAGTTCGCAGAAGAGCAACTTGCTGGGATTGGTGGTGCTGGGAACCGCGGTCCTGTCGATCATCGGAGCAGGCTGCCTCTACCTCGCGAGCCCGATCGTGGTGAAAATTGTTTACCCCGACAGCTACATTGTCCCAACGGTCGCGCTGTTGCCGTGGTATCTCGGTGCGATGATCCCGCTCGCGATGGCGAACGTCCTGATCAATGATCTGCTGGCGAGCGACGACTTCAGAATCGTCCCGGCCCTCGTGATCCTGGTCGTGGCCTATGGCGTCACGCTCCCTTATGCGTTGAACCATATCGAACGCACGCCAGTGGTGCTCCTGCAGGTGCTTGGCGCATTTAACCTGCTGCTGCTCTGCGCTTCAGGCGCGGCGGTCTGGACCAAGCGCCGTGGGGCGCATCCGAAGCCTGCCGCCTGATCGTCAGGAAGGGCGCGGAGGCGGTGCCTTCAATTTCCCGTAAATCCATTGCTCCAGCGGCCGCAGTGGCTTCAGCCATTTGTAAAACGGCTTGTAAATAAGCCAGATGCGAACGACCGAGAGGAACATCGTGAGCGAGGATCGAAACAACGTCGCAGTCACCTTCGATCCGGCTTTATCCGACCATTCGGTCGGGACCTCCAACACGTGCAGCCCCGCACGTTTCATGGCGACGATCAGGTTGACATCGAACGCCAGGTCCGCGATGCGCAACCGCGAGTGAATTTTTTCCACGGCGCCGCGGCGCATGACCTTGCAGGGACATTGCGTGTCCTTGATGTTCATCCAGAACAGCAGCTCCACGATCAGATGAAATGTCCGGCTGGTGAAGCGCCGCAGACGGGTTTGTGCCTGCGGAACGATCGCCCCCGGCAGCCAGCGCGATCCAATGACACAATCCGCCCGCGAAAGGTATTTCGTCAGGTCATGAAAAGCGCGCGGCGGCGTGGCACCGTCGGCATCCACGTACCCGATGTAATCAGCCAGCGGCGCAAGCTTCAGTCCTTCGATCAATGCGCCGCCCTTGCCAATCGGCTCCTTGAACTCAAGCGCCTGGATGAACGGATAATCCGCGGCCACCTTCTGCACGACCGCCAATGTGTTGTCGCGGCAGCCGTTCAACACCACCACGAGGTGAAACTTGCCGTGGTATTTCTTTTGGAAGTAGCCGCCGTACTCGCGCAACACCGGCTCAATGCGCTGCTCCTCATTGTAGGCCGGGATCAGAAGTAGCAGGCTGGGTTCGGTCACGCGATGGATTTAGCAGAGCCCGATCCAAAATCAATCCGCTGCTACTTGAGGTTCAATTCCCGCTGAATCCCAAATTTTTCGATGCGCTTGCGCAATGTCGCGCGCGTGATGCCGAGGAGCTTCGCAGCCTGAACCTGGTTTCCGTTCGTTTCCTTGAGCGCCTGCACGACCAACTCGCGCTCCACTGCTGGAATGACCTTCATCTTTGGGTCCTTCCGCGCCCATTGGAAAAGCCTCCGCGCAAGCCCCACGACATCGTTCCCCGTGCCGTCAGCAGGCGCCAAAACTGGCGCCGCAACCGTTGAGGACGCGGCGGGAGCACTCGGCGAACCCTGGCCGATGATTTCTGGGGGGAGTTCGCTGACGAGGATGGCATCGCCCTTGGACACCACCAATGCCCGCCGAACCACGTTCTCGAGTTCGCGCACATTGCCGGGCCAATGATACTGCTCCAAAATTCGAATCACGCTCGAGGAAATCGATTTGGGATGGCTTTTCTGGTCGCGCGCGAATTTCTTCAGAAAGTAGTTCACGAGCAATCGCACGTCTTCGCGCCGTTCCCGCAAAGGGGGAATGTGAATGCGGACGACGTTCAGGCGGTAGAACAGGTCCTCTCGAAACTGCCGCGCTGCGACTGCTTCCTCCAAGGGCTTGTTTGTCGCCGCGATCACGCGCACATCCACTCTAATGGGCTGGTTGCCCCCAACGCGCTCAAACGTTCCACTCTGCAGGACCCTAAGAATCTTCGTCTGGGTCGGCGGCGTCATGTCGCCGATTTCATCCAGGAAGATCGTTCCGCCGTTGCATTGTTCAAATTTTCCGATCCTCTGCATCGTCGCGCCGGTGAATGCGCCGCGTTCATGCCCGAACAATTCGCTTTCGAGCAACTGCTCCGGAATGGCCGCGCAATTCACCGCCAGGAACGGCTTTTCACTGCGGTTGCTGTGGTGATAAATCGCGCGCGCGACCAACTCCTTGCCCGTCCCGCTTTCGCCCGTCACGAGCGATGTGGCATCGGTGGCCGCAACCTGGCCGATGAGCTTGAACACCTGCTGCATGGCCTCACTGCGTCCCACGATTCCAAGTTCGTAATCCTCGGACTCGAGCAGCGGTTGATAGGAAACCACCTGGCGCATGTCGTGCGCGGCCTTGATGGCGTTGGTGACGATCTCCTTCAGCTTCGGGATGTCGAAAGGCTTGAGCAGGTAATCGTAAGCACCCAGCTTCATCGCTTCGATCGCTGTCTGCGTGGTGCCGTATGCGGTCATGAGGATGACCAGCAGCTTGGAGTCGATCTCCCGGATGCGCCGCAGCGTTTCCAGGCCATTCATCCCGCCCATGCGGATATCCATCAGAACGAGATCGGGGTGCAACTGCGGAATCAGTTTTAGTCCTTCTTCCCCGCTGGAAGCAGTGGTCAGCTCGATTTCCGGCGAATCAAAAATCCGCTGGAACGAGTACTGAACATCCGCTTCGTCATCAATCAACAACAACTTGCTCATTTACGTCGGCGGGGAGAATAAGCCAACCGCCGCCCGTGCGCCAGCATGGATAGAGCCGCAGAGGGCGGCCGCCGCCCCTCCTCCGTAGCAGCCCAGCGATCCATTCATTCCTCCTCGCGAGCCGGCTGCATTTCGGCGTTCCATCCCGGCCTCGCGTCCAGCCTTTTGTCAGGCGTTTTGATGACATTACCCGCGACATCCGCATCGCTATCAAGGTGCCCGATGTCACAACTCACCCGAGTCCAATTCGCATCCCGCATGCGCCGCCTTCAGTTCGAACACGAAAAACTGCTTCGCCGAAGGAATCGCGGTGAGGTGCTTGGCAATGGCATTTTCCAGAGATTCCAATATCCCGTTCTCACCGCAGAACACGTTCCATTGGCCTGGCGGTATGACCTGAATGCGCAAACCAATCCGCACCTCATGACGCGGCTGGGAATCAACGCCACGTTCAACGTTGGCGCCATGGACTGGGACGGGGATATCGTGCTCATCGTCCGCGTGGAAGGATGGGATCGCAAATCGTTCTTCGCCGTCGCCGAAAGCCGGAACGGCATCGATGGCTTCCGATTCTGGGATTATCCGGTGCGCATGCCTGAGCTCGATCACAGGGAAACGAACCTGTATGACATGCGCCTCGTGCGGCATGAGGATGGCTGGATCTATGGGCTCTTCTGCGCCGAACGCCACGATGACTCGAAGCCTGGCGATCTCTCAGCTGCGGTTGCGCGCTGCGGAATCGCGCGAACACGCGATCTCGTAACCTGGGAACGGCTTCCCGACCTGAAAACCAATTCATTGCATCAGCGAAACTGCGTGCTGCATCCGGAATTCGTGAACGGCAAATACGCGTTCTACACGCGTCCAATGACCGACTTCGCTGCGACAGGCACAGGCGATGGGGTTGGCTGGGGCGTATGCGATGACATCACGCACGCCGCGATTGATGCGGAGCAAATTATTGATCCGCGGTTTTATCACACAATCAAGGAAGGCAAGAACGGCCTCGGGCCAGCGCCAATTCGCACAAAGGCAGGCTGGCTGCATCTCGCGCACGGCGTGCGCAACACCGCGGCCGGAATGCGCTACGTGCTGTATTTATTCCTGTGCGATCTCAACAACCCGACGCGCGTCACCCACGCGCCTGGCGGGTATTTCCTGGCGCCTGAAGGCGAGGAACGGGTGGGCGATGTGTCGAATGTCGTGTTTGCAAATGGGTGGGTCGCGCAGAAAAACGGCGACGTGTTCATCTACTACGGTTCCTCCGATACCCGCACGCATGTCGCCACAAGCACGATCGAAAAACTGTTGGATTACGTGATGAATACTCCGGCCGATGGAATGCGCTCGTCCGTTTGCGTTGCGCAGCGATGTGAGTTGATCGACCGCAATTCGAAACTTGCGAGTCGTTCCAAGGCGCCCCGCGGTCATTCCGCATCCAGCTCAAAACGTGCAGGTCTGTAAGCCCGCGTTCAGGCTTCTCGCATCCGGCTTCTGAATCGACGTGAACGGCGCGTCCGGTTTTTACGGCTCCCACACCGCGCGCCAGAACACTGCCGGCGCTGACGGATCGTTCGTGAAAATGATCGAACTGCCGGAAAATACGTTGGTTGCGCTCACATCCCATTCGAGAAGATTCGTCGACGATTCAATGCGATACGGCACCTCCACCTGTCCGTCCACGTTTAGCGCGAGACTATTTGCTGACGGACCAGACACAGTCACGGACGGCGCCGCGGGAGCCATCGTGAAAAGCGTGAGGGACATCGGCGCGAAGTTGTATCCGAAGTTTGTTCCGACGCCCGTCAAGGACGCCACCGCTATGTCACGGTCGCCCAGCGGTGCATTGGTTCGCGCAGCTTCATCCTGCGGAATGCCATACATCCTGACGATGGCAGTTCCATTTGGCAGATAACCATTCACCGCGATGGACGCGTTCTGGTTGGTGACGAGTGACTTGTTGATCACGAGCAACGTCAACTCCCCGTTCGATCGACGGACGGCATGGCTTGCCAGCCCGGAGTAATCGCTCTGTGCCGGTATCACCTTGTCGCCTGGCCGCGCAAACCACTTCATCAACTTCGCGGCATAAAATGCGGGGTGCCGTGTGCTTGGGCCATTGACCATCCCGAGATCCCCGTATGCACGCCAGCCATAAATATCCGCTCCAAAGAATCCCTGCGTGTCCGTTCCGTTCCGAAAATCCCACCACACAAAGCTGCGAAACTCCGTCTTCAGCAATTCACCAAGACTATCCGCGTAATACAACGCGTTCACGAGGCTTGTGGATTGACGTCCCTGCGCGCCTGCATCGACGTTGTTCTCGGTGACCACGAGTTCGATGTTGGTTCCGCCCGGCCCGAAGTAATCGATGATCTGCTGTCTCAGATCCGCGGCGTCCGCAGCCCAGTTTCCTGTGGCCTGCAGAATGGCGGCGTCGTTGTTCGGTGACTGGCCGGGATTCGATGGGTCAGTCCAGTTCGGGTAATGATGGTGCACAAGGAAATCCGGCGTGACGCCAAGGTTCTTGAACGTGGTCAACAGAATGGGCGTCCATCCGTAATGCGTCCCGCCAGTGCGGGCATTGAAGACGGGATGGGTCGTATAACCATTGGCATAGGCGTCCTCGCCTGGCGCGGCGACGACTCCAATGCGAATGCTGGAATCCGCTGCCCGCATCTGTGCCATGTATTGCGCGGCGCGGGTGGCGTATGTGAAAGCGTGATGCGGCAGCGTGTTGGTGTCGCGCTCCCAGGTGCCGTAACATTCGTTGCCGATTTCCCAATACCGATAGCCGAGGTTGTTCGTGACATTTGCATGACGCACCCAAGCCGCGGCTTCTTCGGGGGTGCCCGTGCCGTAATTCACAGTGATGAACGCCTGCACACCTGCGTTGGTCGCCACCCGCACCATGTCACCGAACGAAGTCGCCCATTGCCATGAGTTCGAAAGCGTGGTGTTGGAGCCCCAATGATACTCATCGGAGAGCGATCCGCCGGGCATTCGCACAACCAGGGTTCCCATTTCCTCGAGCAGTCCAATGGTCGTCGTGTGATGGGGCGGATCGAAATACGGATCCCACATTGCGAGGTTCACTCCAAAGTGCCGCTCGTCAACCACGTGCAAGGGTCGCAATGCGTCGACGCTTACCCGCACCAAATCAGGCGCGGGTTTCGGATCGAATAGCAACTCATCAAGAAAATACGGGGCGGAACTCCCATCATTCCGAAGGACGATGTTGATCCGATTGAAGTTCACGACATTGGAGATGCCCAATGAACTCAGCGGGATGGAGTAGGTTCGCCATTCGTTCGTGGGCAGCCGCCCCTGCAGGACGAATGTGGGCCCCGCTGTGTCACCAGTCTGTGCCTGAAGTTGCAATCGCTGCCCTCCCGTGCTCCCACCATTGGCGGAGAAGGTGAACGATGTATACGGACCGGTGTTCACATCCGCGTGGTAAAAGGAGATCGCCTCCCAAAACGCCCCGCTGAATTGGATGGAACGTGACCCGGAAAACACGGGCGAGGTATTCGCGAAATCCCGGGATCCCCAGCTCCAGTCCTGAAACCCGCTGGCCAGCTGATCCGAATAAACGGAAAGCGGAGTCTGTGCCCTGGTGGGCGAAACCGCGCTACTGACGCCTACGAGGGCAATGGTAAATGCCGCAGTTCTGAAATAGATTGCGCGCATGAAGGTCGGTTGATGATGGAAGGAGGAAATGCCCGAACCATTGGCGCACAATAAACACGGTCCCGATTTGAAAGTAATCGATGTGCCGCGAACTGGACCGGCCCAGGCTTAGGGGCCCCCCATTAGCGGCGGACGGATGTTCGCTCTGCCAGCCAAACGACATCTTCGTTGTTCGGCGAATCGCTGGCTCCAACCATGCCGGGGTTTGCGCTGGCCGGGGGGGTGTAGGTGCGCCGATCGCGCCACTTGCGAATTTCCGAATGCCCATCGGCAAAGGAAAGCCCGGCCGCTTTGTTATGACTGCTCGCCGGATAGTCCACCAGCTTCGTCGCTGCGGCACTGTTTGGCATCGCTACCGCCATCAACCCATCATTAATCGTGTTCGGATTTTCATCCATGATCACCCAGGTGGAAGATGGGCCAGGCCGGGTGAAGTGGGACATGCGGCCAAAAGTCAGATAATTGGGATCCGGATCCGCATAAGTGCCCGACAGCCAGCCACCGCCGACTGCCGACCCGACCGGGAAGTTGCCGCCCCCGCCACCTCGGGCCGTGTTCCACCAGCGCGTTCCCACCGCATTGCTCATTGAATAGCTGCGGGATCGGGACCGCCCTTGCACCAAAAGCCGATCAGCGGGGCACTTGTAGGTGTCTACCTGCCTGATGTATTGCGAGAGGACGCTGTGTTCGGCAAGCAACGGATTTGCGGTCAGCGAGTCGAATGGCTGGGCCATGGTTCCGACAACCCAGTTCCGCATCTGATCCTTGTTCGCATAGGTCGTGTACGCTGTCGTATAGGGAAATTCGTTTGGAGCGAGCTGATCGTTATTGTCCTCCGCGTACATCCGCCAGCCGATCATGATCTGCCGCGTATTGTTGAGGCAACCGACTGCCTGCGCCTTTTCTTTTGCCTTACCGAGCGCCGGCAGAAGCATCGCGGCCAGGATGGCGATAATCGCAATGACAACCAGCAACTCAATGAGTGTGAAAGCTGGCAAGAGATCGCGGTGAGTCTGGTTGATCTTCATGAAGGCGGCGGTGGTATAGAAGGTTGTGAAAGGGGCGCCGGCGCTGGGCCGGCGCCCGTATATTCTGCAGTCGAGCTTACGGAGTCACTGTGACAGGCGCACTCACCCCTGCAGTCTTGGAACCATCCGTCACATCTGTGGCGGTGATCGTGAATTCCCCGGGCGAACCAAACAGCAACTGGAAGGTGGCGCTCCCGTTGCTCAGGTTTGCATTCAACGGATTGATTGCTGTCCCATCCGTGCTGGTAATTGCGACCTCGTCGGAGGCCGAGGGCACCAGGTTGAAGTTCGCATCAACGGCACGCACCGTGATATCGATCACACCGCCCCCTGAGAGGCTGACCGGATCAGGCGTTCCCGTTTTGCCGGTCGGAGTGCCGGGAGCCGCAGTTTCACCCGGCAGAAGAACCTGCAACTGGGTGAATACGGGCTTCTCCAGGCGGAAGAAGCTCTGGCTGGAGCTCAGCTGGCTTGAAGGCACCACCGTGTTCCGGAACGCGCCGGCCGCCCAGCTTGCGACTGGAGTGACATTCATCCACGGTCCCGCGATGTTCGTTGCCGTCCGCAGCACAAATCCAGTGTCCGGAAGCGACCATTGCACAAGCTTCTGTCCAGGATCGTTAGGAATGACGAATGCCGTATTGGGGGACCCTGTAAGACGCGTCCAGACGTTCGTATCCAGAACTGCGTCGTCTAGGAAGTTGTCCCATACCACCGCCACGCCATTGTTTGTCATTCCAGCATTCGACAACACCACCTTCTGCCCCACGTTAAACTGCGGTTGCTCTTCGGACACCCGATTCGGCTGGGCTCCAAACACGAGGTTCAACGGATCGATGAACCTTGTTGCGATTTCGGGGCGAATGGTGAACGCCACGCTGACGCCGCCAGGGCCCCTCAAGGTGACATTCGTGTTCTGGTTGAAGGTCATGCTCCACGTGCCTACCGGTGTGGCTGCGACAAGGTTTGTCAACTGTCCCGCCCAAGCGTCACCGCCAGTGAATTCCGCACCGAACAAATTCGTATTCGAGTTCGGTTCGTTAATCTTGTAGCGGAAATAAGCAGTTCCACCGCCGTTGGTGTTGGGCTGGACGTTCAACCAGATCAAATCAGCTTCATTGAAGTCCAATGCTGAAGCTGTTCCCGGCCCCGTTGTCAAAAAGATGTGAGCTTGATAGTTCGTGTAAACAGTAGGACTGGGGAATTCCTTGATCGTGAATGCATACGTCACGTCGCCAGGTTGATCCGTAAAGCCCAAGCCGCTCTGGTTGCTGACCTTCACGCTCGTGCGCTGGAATTCGCCGCCGCCAGGGCTTGAGAACAAATTCAGCCCCGACACCGGGCTGCCGAACGCCTTGGTGAACGAAGGCGGAGGAGTCGCAACTTGCTTCGCTTGCAGGACAATGTTGTCAATCCAGAAGGCAGCGGTGCCGGTCAGGTTCGCCGCCGTGTATTTCTTGAAGCCAACGCCATAAACGGCGTCAATGTTCGCCGTAAACGGATCAATTGGAACGCTCACGCGCGTCCAACCGTTGCTGGCGGCGGCCGGGATTGGCGCGTTGGCGATCGTGATCCAGGGCGGGGTGTTCTGCGCACCATTCTCAACTGGAATTCCCCAAAACTGCAGGGCTTCACCCGTTGAATTGTAAGTGGGCAACTCAACTGTGGAAGTTGCAGCGTCCCACTTGATGTCGAAAGTGATGTTTGTGTATTCCGTAAGGTCGACCCGTGCACTGCCGGGATTCCACCATGCGGATCCCGAAAAATGCCCGAGAGCCACGAGCTGATCGCCCGCTGTCCCGTTGGCGGTGATGTGCAAAGCACCCGAACTCGGATTTCCGCCCGCATCCTGGGCTCCATCCCACAGGACTTGTCCCTGGCCACCCCAGCCAATGTGCCAGCCGTTGATGTCCGTATCGAAAGGATACTTATTGACCGTCTCTGCGGCACTGGCATTGCTGCCCGCCAGCGTGAGCGCCGCGCCAATCACGGCGAGAGCTGCCCACTTTCCGAAGTTTGGTTTTTTCATATATGAACTAATCAGGTTGGAGGTTTGCTTCAAAATCAAACTGCTCGACGCGCGAAGTTTCCTTTGAATCGTTGGCCATACTATCAGCAGGCCTGCATGTGACATGTCATCAAAATGGGCGACAGTGCAACCGGGAACATACTTTAATCCCCGCCTTGATTGGTCCACATGCCGCGAGGATTGCCAAGGGTCCCCGAACCCACCGTTTGTTCAATGCGAAGCCCTTCGACATGTCCGTCGGTGAACAGGTAATTGAACCGCTTGCGATGCATCGCGTACAACGCCTTGCCCTGGTTGACACCCTGCTCGCCATTCGGATTCTGGTTCGGTGCGTTCTTGTCAATCTGGTAGAGGTTACCATTGGCTCCGCCATTTTGCGAAGTTTCCGGTCCGATTGAGACGCACGTCCACTCGTTGCCAGCCGCTTGTTGTCCGCCCGTTTGTTCCACCAGCAGCAACGTGCCAGCAGGATCCTTCACCGCAGAGGTTTTATAACCGGGTGCTTCATAATCCGGCACGGGCCCGTTGTCGCGCCAATATATGCCCACTCCACGACGGCCAGCTGCGTTCAGCGATGGCAGGGGATAGCGGCGCAACAGTGTGTCCACCTGGTATTCAGTTCCCCAATTGGGCCCGACGCTGTTCATGGCATAGGAACGCAGGCCGAAAAACGCGGGGTTGCCAAGCCATGACACCTTGATGCCGCGATCAGCAGGGCAGAGAAGCACCCTGGGCGTGACTTCAACATCCAGAATGCCGACCGCCAGATCCGCATCGGACGCATTGCCGCCTATATAACGATGGATGAAAGAGTCCCACGACAGCTGCCCTCCGCCGAAACCAAGCCCCGCCGCGGGGAACTTATCGTTCCGGTCCGCGGCGAACATGTTGAACGCCACGTTGATTTGTTTCTGCTGCGACAGGCACTGCGTGCGCTGCGCCTTCGCCTTCGCCGAAGCCAAAGCCGGCAGCAGCATCGCCGCGAGGATCGCGATGATGGCAATGACGACAAGCAATTCAATCAGGGTGAATCCGCGCAGGTTGGGTTTGCGCAGCACAGGAGATTGGAAATCCACGGGGATCATAGTTCACCGGTTGACCAGCACCACGTGCATGGTTTTGTCGATCGCGTAACGTTTGCCGGGAGGGGGCGGCGGAAATTGTGTGCCTGCCGACGCCGCGAATTCCTCAAAGTCTTTTGGCGGTTTTCGATTCCTGAGAATCCAGCGCCGCAACTCCCGGTTCATCGCCGCAAAATCCGGCTCGCCCGCCGGAGTCGCAACCGGCGCAGGTGCAGGACCCGCCTGATACACTGGCGCGCGCGACGGCTCCACCGACGTGTTTGTCTCAATAACTGCCGCTGGCGCGACCTCCTCCTCTTTACTGCAGCCAAGAAGAAGAGCGGCCAGAATCACAACGCTGACGTTTCGGAAAACCAAAGCGGAAAATTCAGAATCAGGAGTCTTCACGGCTTCAACACGGCATTATCGAACACAAGCACATGCTGCAATCGGTTTGAATATGTTATCACTTTAGACATTCGCATCACAGCGTATTGTCCTCAAAACTCGCGACACTCGCGCATTCGCGGAAACCCTGCCGTTCCGGAGGTCGCAGCGAAGAAGGTGCATGAGCGTGGCATCAGGCATCTTGCCTGACGTGGAGGGCATGCATCCTTGCCGCCCGGAAAAACCGATAAGTGCGAGAGACACTCAGATCCTGTCCGTGCGCTCGGCGTGGTTTGAGGGTCCTCCACCGGGCTGGAAGCCCGGCTCCACGGCAGGCAAGGATGCCAGCCGCCACGGGGGCAACAGGCCGCCGCTCCCCGCAAGCATAGCCTTCTCATTCCGCCTCCCGATCCTTACATTCGGCGCGGTGTCAAAAACCCTCTACGATCTTATTCCTCGCAACGAGCGTCTCAGCAACGACATTTTGCTCGGACGATTTCTCGACTACGCCGACGCGCGGGGATTGCAACTGTATCCCGCCCAGGAATCCGCGATCCTGGAGTTGTTTGAAGAGCGAAACGTGATTCTCAACACCACCACGGGATCCGGCAAGTCCCTCGTCGCCGCAGCCTTGCACTTCAAGGCACTCGCGCAAGGCCGGCGCTCGATCTATACGTGTCCGATCAAGGCCCTCGTAAACGAAAAATGGCTCGCGCTCTGCCGCGAGTTCGGGCCTGACAACGTCGGGCTCAGCACAGGCGACGCTTCCGTCAACCGCAACGCACCGATCCTCTGTTGCACGGCCGAGATCCTGGCCAACATTGCACTGCGCGAGGGTGCCGACGCCAACGTCCAGGATGTCGTCATGGACGAGTTCCATTACTACGCCGACCGCGAGCGAGGTTGGGCGTGGCAGGTTCCCTTGCTGACATTGCCGCAATCCCGCTTTCTTCTGATGTCAGCCACGCTGGGCGATACGGTCTTCTTCGAGGAGGAACTCCGGCGCCGCACAGGCCGCGAAAGCGTCACGGTGTCATCGACCAACCGCCCGGTCCCGCTGGAACACGCTTACTCCGAATTGCCCCTCGCGCGCACGCTGGAGACGTTGGTCGCAGATGGAAAGGCCCCTGTGTATGTCGTGCACTTCACGCAACTCGAAGCAGCGCAGAGTGCCCAGGATTTCACGAGCATCAACGTCTGTACCCGCGAGGAAAAGGCGGCGATCGGGGACGCTGTTGCAGGATTCAAGTTCAACAGCCCGTACGGTCCTGAAATCAAAAAGTGGCTGCGCCATGGAATCGGTGTGCACCACGCCGGCCTGCTGCCGAAATATCGCGTGCTGGTTGAGCAACTCGCCCAGCGCGGCCTGCTAAAGGTCATTTGCGGAACCGACACGCTCGGTGTCGGTATCAACGTTCCCATCCGCACCGTCCTATTCACCCGGCTTTGCAAATTCGATGGCCAAAAAACCGGGATTCTCAGCGCGCGAGACTTTCATCAAATCAGCGGACGCGCCGGCCGCAAGGGCTTCGACGATCGCGGCTGGGTCGTGGCACAGGCGCCGGAGCATGTCATTGAAAACCTGAAGCTGGCGGAAAAATCGGCGCGCGATGGCAAGAAAACGGTGAAACGCCAGCCGCCTGAAAAGAACTTCGTGAACTGGGACAAGAACACGTTTTTGCGCCTCATCGCCGCCCAACCCGAACGCCTGACGTCCCGCTTCCAGGTCACGCACGGAATGTTGCTGAACGTCCTCAGCCGCCAGACCGATGGATGCGCCGCCATGCAGGCGCTCATTCGCGATTGCCATGATTCACCCAGGCAGAAGCAGGCGCACATCCGGCGTGGCTGGCAGTTGTTCCGCTCGCTCGTCGAACGCAGGATCATTGAATTCATACCGCCGGTTCACGGCGCAGCCGCTGCGAACCGTGCGAAGGTTCGAGTGAATGTTGAATTGCAGGACGACTTCTCGATGGACCAGACCTTGTCGTTGTATCTGCTCGAAACGCTCCCGCTCGTTGATACCCAGCAGCCGGATTACGACCTGGTGCTGATCACGCTGGTGGAATCGATTCTCGAAAATCCCGACATCATCCTGCGCAAACAGCTGGATAAGGTGAAATCGGCAAAGATGGCCGAGATGAAAATGGCGGGCGTCGAATACGACGAACGCATTGAGGAATTGGAGAAGCTTGAATACCCAAAACCAAATCGTGAGTTCGTCTACTCGACCTTCAACGCCTTTGCGGATCGGCACCCGTGGGTCGGGCAGGAAAACATCAAACCGAAATCCATCGTTCGTGAAATGTTTGAGCAGTTTCGCTCGTTTGCGGATTACATCCGCGACTACGAACTCCAGCGCGCGGAAGGCGTGCTGCTGCGGCACCTCAACAGCGTGTTCAAGGTGCTGACGCAAACCGTTCCGGAATCGGCCAAGAACGATCAGGTGCATGAAATGGAAGTCTTTCTGGGATCAATGATTCGGCAGGTCGATTCCAGTTTGCTCGACGAATGGGAAAAGATGCGCAATCCCAACTTCCAACCAGCCGAAGCAAAGGAGATCCGGCCACCGGGAGCAGACGAAGCCGCCGCGGACATCACGCGCGACACCCGGGCCTTCACCGCGCTGATCCGAAATCGCATTTTCACTTTTCTCCGCGGCTTGGTCGTGCGCGACTTCGAAGGTGCGTTGATCTCGCTGCGCGACGAGGAGAAAGAATGTGGACAAGCCACAACGTCCGCCGACGGAGGAACCGAAGGGTGGACCGCACAGCGACTCCAGTCGGCGACCGAGGCTTTCGAAGCTGAGCACGGCCGGATTTGCCTCGATCCGAATGCACGCAACGCGCGGCACACCTATGTCGTTCCAAGCGAAGACAAGAAGACCTGGCGAATACAGCAGATGCTTGTGGATCCTGAAGAACACAACGACTGGATGGTGGAATTCCAAGTGGATCTGGCTGAGGCCAGGACAACCGGCCAGCCGCAGCTCCAGTTGCTCGCGCTTCGAAGTCTGGCGTGACGATGAGCCGGTGGGGACGCTATCGAGGCGCCTGGTAATTCAATTGCAGCTGTTGCGCAACGGGATCGCGCAACCCGGTGACACCCAGGCTCAATAATCGCAGCGGACGTTTCACCAGTTTCTCGCGCCCAAGCAGGAAGCAGCCGAGCCTGTAGATCTCGCGCGCCTCCGTAAGTGGCTCCTCAACCGTGATCTGCCGCGTTAAGGTTGTGAAATCGCTGTAACGCACCTTCACCTGCACCGTGTGCGCGCCCAAGCGGCGGCGCTTCAGCTTGTTGGCGATGTCGTCAGCCTGCGTTCTCAGGCAGGCGCGCAGGACGACACGATCCTCTGTGTCGCGGGCGAAAGTTTCCTCGCCGCTGATGCTCTTGATCTCATCTCCGAGTTCAAGCGGACGGTCATCGATCCCAAACGCAAACTGCTTCAGCTTCGGTCCGAAGGATCCCGCGAGTGCCCGCAGGTCACCGGGATAATCCTGCAAATCTCCCACCGTATTGATGCCCGCCTGTTTCAACACCTGTTCGGTGACGCGGCCAACGCCGTACAACGCACGCACCGCGAGCGGCCGAAGAAAACCCACCTTCTCCGAATCCAGAATCACCGTCAGCCCGTCCGGCTTTTGGTGATCGCTCGCAATCTTCGCCAGCAACTTGTTCGAAGCGATCCCAATCGTCGCAGTCAATCCGCGTTCGCTGCGAATTCGTTGTTTCAATTCCTCCGCAAGGGGACGGCTCGCGAGAAGTGCTGCGTCCAGGTCGTCAACGCAGGCGAGCTCGGAAACATCGACATAAGCTTCGTCGATGGACATCTGCTCCACGATCGCCCCTGTGGCAGCAACGATGCGCATGATCTCGCGCGACTCGTGCTTGTACTGTTCCATGCGCGGTCGAACAAAAATCCCATTGGGACACATCCGCCCTGCAGTCGCGCTGGGCATGGCTGAGCGCACGCCGAATTTCCGCGCCTCGTAACTGGCGGCACAGACAACCCCCCGCTGATTTGCCGGTGCGCCAACGATCACCGGTTTTCCGCGCAAAGCAGGTTGATCGCGCTGCTCCACTGAAGCGTAGAACGCGTCCATATCCAGATGAAAAATGATGCGCGGCATCGTGGCTTGCGCACATTGCGACAACCTCCTTCGCTCGGCAAGTTCTGCGTTGACCGGCACGCTGGGGCTGGACATTGTCACGGCCGAGAAACCTGACGGAGCGCCACTATGATCACACCTCCCACCTGGTCCCTTCCCGAAGCCATCCGCGTTCGCCTGGGTCAATCCACATTCGGACGCCAGCGCGCGATCGTCGAAGATGGCCACCTGCTCCTTATTCTAAATCAGCCGCCGGGACCCGACGATCGCGATCGCGAAGCCGCGTTGTTCTGGAGGACGCCGAAGGGTGAATGGCAGTTCAGCCGGGGCGGGCCGGGTCCCGGAAGCCTCAAGCGGTTCCTTCAGTCGTATACCGATCTCGAGGCCAGCCTCGCACAGCAATACGATGTCGCGACCGATACGCGGTCACTCTTCGAGTTGATTGAATCCCTCACGCCGCTTGTCCGATCCGCCCGAAACCTGCACCAGGCGCTGCAAACAGCCCGTGATGAAATCGGCAATGACACGTTTCTCATCGAAATGCGCGACCAGGCCTATGCCCTTGAACGCAACCTGGACCTGCTGCTGGAGGATTGCCGCAATGCACTGCAATATCGCACCGCGCGTGAAAGCGAGGTTCAGGCGCGGCTCTCAAAGCAAGCCCTCCAAGCCAGTCACCGCCTTAATATCCTCGCGGCGCTCTTCTTCCCCCTGACAGCTGTCGCAAGTCTATTCGGCATGAATCTCGCCCACGGAATCGACGATACGCAGGTCATTTATTTTTGGATCGTGGCAGCGGTTTCCCTGGTTCTTGGTTTTGTGATGAAGTCCTGGGTGCTCGGGAAACAAAAGGACGACGAAAAGCCGGACAAGCCAAACTGAACCCGCCGTAGCGCAACAGGTTTCCAGACCTGTCCTACTCGCGCCGCAACCGACCAGAGTCATCAAGCAACCCGCGCAGTTTTGCATTGAACCCCTCCGCCTCCGAAAGCTGCTCCAGCGTCAAGTGCATCCGATACCGCCAATAATGCTTCGGGTTCGCCGGAATATTGATGCGCTCCGCATCGACGTCAGCACTCCGCAACGTTCCATCCATTCCCATCAAATCCTGAAGCTGAAAAATGCTCCACATCGCGGGAGAAGCCAGATGCTGTCGCACGACCAGTTCGTTGAGTTCCGGTGAACATTCGGCCGGGGCACCTCCCTCCTGCTGCAATTCCTCTCGGTAAAATTTCTGGGTCAACGCTGGATCTTCCGTCCACCAGCCACGAATCGTGCTCATGTCATGCGTCGATGGCGTGACGACGCTCAGGTACGGCGCATCCGCAGGCCGCGAGAACGACACGCCCGGCGTCTTGGGCATGCGCTGAATCTCCAGGCTCAGCAAGCCCAGATCCTTCATCACGCCAGGAACAGATCGCGGAACAAGCCCAAGGTCTTCGCCGCAGATCAGCATGTCCGTGACCCGTTTCAGCGCGGGAAGTTTTTGCATCGCTCGATCCCGCCAAAACGCATCCTGTCTCTGGAAAAAATAGTCGTTATACAAATCCTTCAACTTCGCCTGAGTTGCTGTGTCCAACTGCCGGAACGACGATGTCTTCGCCATGTCGAATCGGAAGTGCAATTGCGGTCCAGCAGCGGTTGCCACTTCCAGCAATATCACATTGCTGATGAGGTCGAACAGTCCTGCCTCCAGCTTCTTGTTTTCCACGTTCGCAGCAATCTTTTCAAAATGGGTTCGCACTCGAAGCTGCGTTGCAAATTCCGGTTTCAAAGCATAGCGATCAGCGCCGGCTCTCCCGAGGAACTCTCGCATCACTTCATTAGCGGATGAGCCAAAGATTTCTTCGAGCACCACGCTATTGATGAACGGCTCGACGAACCGTTGCCGATCGTAATCAATGCCACGCGCGGCAAACACCGCCGGTTCGACGGACAATGCGGGATCAAACGAACCGAGAATCCCTTCCACGGCGTCGAGTGGAATACTCCAGATGCGAAAAAAACCCAGGATGTGATCGATGCGGAACGCGTCGAAATAGCGCGACATTTGCGAGAAACGCTGCTTCCACCAGGCGAATCCATCCTCCTGCATTCGCGGCCAGTTGTAGGTGGGAAAGCCCCAGTTCTGTCCCTTCTCGGCAAACGGATCCGGCGGCGCGCCGGCCTGCCGGTCCAGATGAAACAGCTCTGGCTGCTGCCACGTGTCAGCGCCATTCCGCGCAACACCAATCGCGATGTCACCTTTCAGCACGATTCCAAGCTGATGCGCGTGCGCGGCTGCAGCTTGCAGTTGCTGATCCAGATGGAACTGCACGAAGTAATGCAGCGCGACGGCATCATGCCGCGGCGACTTCTGCGAACTCAGGTCGGCCACCGTTGCGGGGCTGCATTCGCGATGCTTTGGCCATTTTCGATAATCGGCTGTGCCGTATTCGTCCCGCAACGCACAGAACACGGCATACGGGACAAGCCAGGCTTCACTTGCCTTGAAAAACTCGCGATAGGCGGAACTGCGAAAGGTCGCTTCCTTCTGCAACGAGAACAGGCGTTTGATCACTGTCCATTTCAGCGTCATAACCGCTTCGTAATCCACGGCGGGCATCGCATTGAGCCGTTTTCGTTCCGCTGCAAACTCCTTCAACGATGCGCGGGTGGACCGTGTCGCGACTTCATCGAGGTTCAGATAAAGCGGATGCAAGGCAAAGGCGGATACCGCGGCATAAGGATAGGAATCGACCCACGTGTGCGCCGCGGTTGTATCGTTGACTGGAAGGATCTGTATGAGAGAAAGGCCGGCCTTCGCACCCCAATCCGCAAGTCGCTGAAGATCGCGGAACTCGCCCACTCCCCAACTGGATTCTGAGCGAAGGCTGAAAACCGGAATGGCAACGCCTGCGCCATTCCAGTCGATCGAGGGAACCCTGATAAAGCCGTCGTTTAGTATTACGCGCCGTTCGTTCCATCCTCCTTCATCGACTCTCCGATTGCTGCCGCTTTCAAACCGAATAACGCCGCTCGCGCTGACGATGGCGTATTTGTATTCGATCGGAAACAACGCGCCACCCAGATCGAGATGCGCTGTCAGGTATTCATCTCCTGCAATTGCCTGCATCGAAACGCCGCGAGCTGGATCCCAGTAACCGAGGGCTTCCACATTGCCGAGCAGAACCACGCGTTCGTCAGGCCGAACGCCGGGGACCTTGATCCTGAAGGTGTGGGTGGCGGCATCCGGAACGGCTGATGCCGCCCGCGCATCCCTAGCCTTTAACAGCACGTCGCGAAACGGCTGTGTGTACAAGGCGTTCTCCGGATATCCCGCGGGGTTCCACGAGTCGAGGATCAGCGTTTCAACTGGGTTGATCATGGGTGCCGTGATAAGCCGCCCAGCACCCCAATCCATGTTGGTGCTGCCGTCGATGTCGCGAAAAACATAACTGTAGTTCAGGCCCTCCTTGGGAATCGCCGCTGCGTGCAAGTCCAGCACAGCCTGCCAATAATCGTGGCTGTGATACTGCATTGGCAGCGCGTTGCTCGGATCGTTGTTGCCGAGCGAGGGGATATTTCCGGTGACATGCAGACTTTCCCCGAGACGCGTGTAGTAGCGGAGGCGAAGGATCAGTTTCATGGTTTGACGGCAGCCGCCTGATGATCACGCTTTGCGCCCAAACTTCAACATCCGGGTGATCACCCCAATCGACCCTCCGGTCCGCCAACCTCATGAGATAAAGCGTAAGACTAGATGAGACAAAGATGTTGCTGGATACCGCGTTACGGCTTCGGCAAGTGGTCGGCGTTCACGGAGTTAGCCGGCTCGGTCGTAGCGGCGGGCATCCTTGCCTGCCGTAGAGCCGGGCTTCTCAGCCCGGCGGAGAAAACCGCACGCATTGCGGAGCGCTCTGGAACAACCGATGCGCCCCTCGCCCAGGCGGGCGCCGCCCTCTACGTTTCCGGTCCGAATTCCTCCTGCTCCGAGGCGTGGGGGGTCCAATGGGGTCGCATCTAGAAAGTTGACAATTAAATCTGGAGCTTGGAGACAAACCGATCACGCCCCCGCAACATCTAAACTCAACGGACTCGCCATACCCGCATCTCACTCAAGAGACCCTGTTTGTCAACTCTTTAGACGCGACCCCATTGGACCCCATTATCCACTCTAAAATCGGCTGTAAGACCCAATAACACAGCCAACATTGTAGCAACCCAGCCACTTGCTTCTGCGGCACAGCGAAAAAGACACCCGTCATCCTCGCTCTATGGAGTCTTCAATGAGTCGACACAACACTTCGATCGCACGTTCCTGATCTGGTGCGGCATACGAGAAAGCCGAAGTCAGTCCATCTCCGTCTTTTGCTGTCAGCGGCGGCGTGAAAGCGGTGGAGATGTGGCGGGTTGAAATTCCTGATGGCTTTTCGTTGGAAGTTCTTCTTTCCGCGTTGGTGTCAGACAAAGGATTGCCAATCTGACGTGCCTGGGTGATGAGGTCTGTGAAGC
>DASPIL010000062.1 GCA_035629175.1 Verrucomicrobiia bacterium
TGTCCTTCACGTAGTAATAATTGGCATCGCTTGCCTCGGCGAGCCCCGCCATGAGGTCTTCGTTGTAATCGTCGCCCAGGCCAATCGTCGTGACCGCGATGCCTTCTGTGCTCAATTCTCGCCCAAGCTGGCGCAGGTCGCGCGTTGAACTTGGGCCGATGTTGGCGAGCCCATCCGAGAGCAGCATCACTCGATTGATGCGGCGCCCCGAAAGATACTCGCGCAACTCAGCCGCGCCGGATTTCACTCCCGCATACAACGCGGTGCTTCCTCCCGCTTCGATTTTTGCGATTTCGCGCCGAAGCTCGGATTTGTCGTCAACGCGGCGGGCGGGAATCAAGACGCGGGCGTTGTCGCTGTAGGCAATCAGGGAGAACACGTCTTCCGAGTCGAGACGATCAACCAATTGCGTTGCGGCCTGTTTTGCCTTTTCCAGCTTGGCGCCCGTCATGGATCCGGATCGGTCCAGCACCACCGCGAGGTTCAAGGGCGTGCGTTTTCCGCGCTTGGTGCGCTCGGCCGCCGCGAGATCGATCTTCACCACGACCTCCGATTTTGAGCCTTTCAGGATCACATCGCGATCCGGTTCCAGCTTGATGCGCAGGGTTTCTCCGGCCGCGGGGCTGCTTGCCAGCGCGAGGACCAGACCAAGAAAGACGAGAGTTCGTTTCATGTCCAAACTCTTGCAGAACGGCGCAACCGATGTGTCAGCCTTGCGCGAAACAGTTGTAAAAATTTTGTGAGGGAATTCGTACGGAGCCGCCGAACGCTTCCAAACTTGAATGATTCGTTACAGCGTCGGGGAGGGCGCGTATCGATTGGTGACCGGCTTTTCGAAGATGATCACTTTTTCGTCCGGCTTCGCGTACCGCAGGCGTTCACGAGCGAGGCGTTCGATCGCTTTGGGATCGTTCTGCAGTGTTTCGGCAGTCGCCTTCAATTGTTTGTTGGCTTCCTTCTCCTGCTGGATGCTGGTCTCAAGGCGCAAGAGTTCGCGCCGCATGCGTTCGTTCTGCTTGATGACGGGAAGGTAGCAGAGGCCGACGTAGAGCACGCCGGCAGCCAGGAGGAGACCGATCACGACATTCGTGAGCTTGCCCCAAATGCCAAGATCCACATTCACGCGCGTGAGTAAATCACGCGGGATTGGGGTGCGGAAGCAGTAAATTCACCCAACTGTTGCCAAATGCTCACCGTGCAAAACGTTTCCAGCTCTGCAAACGGCGCTCAGGATCGAACGTGAGACGCAGATAATAATTGGGCGTTTCCACAATCTCGGGTGCCATCGGGACAGAGTAGCCGTAGGGATATCCGCGAGTGTAATGACTCGGGTAGACGATCGTTCCGCCGCGATCCGTAAGCCATTCGGCTACAGTTGTGCCATCCTGAAGCGTCGCCTGTTTGTCAGGCGGACCGAGTTCCAACACGGCGGAATCGAAGGTATAGTTGCCGACGCGGCTCTCCCAATCAATGCGCTGGGTGGCGCAGCCCGCAAGCAGCGCGATGACAAGGGCAAACAGAGCGGGTTTGAATGTGCCGAACCGTGTGGTTTGCATGCTTCACGATAGAGCGGCGGCGCTTGAAATCAATAGGGCCACAAACGCGGCGTCGAAACGGGTTCCCCGCTATCCCAGAAATGCCGCGTGGACGGCCTTCATCGCCTGGTCGCCCTTTGCGAGGTCAATCACGACCGAAACTTTGATTTCGCTGGTGGAGATCATTTCGATGTTCACACCTTCATTCGCAAGCGTTTCGAACATCCGGCCCGCAATGCCGCTGTGGCTCTTCATGCCGACGCCGACAACCGAGAGCTTGCCGATCTGCTCGGCAACGATCGGTTCGCCGAATCCAATTTCCTGCCGCAAGTCCTCCATGACTTTCCTCGCTTTGAGCAGGTCAGGTTTATCGAGCGTGAACGAAATGTCGGTCGAAGGTGCTCCAGGGTTATGGCTGATGTTCTGGACGATCATGTCGACGTTTACGGCGGCTTCGCCGAGCGCCCTGAAAATGCGGGCGGCGACGCCAGGTTTATCGGGAACGCGCACCAGCGTGATCTTGGCCTGGTTTTTGTCGAGCGAGACGCCGCGCACCACGACGCCTTCCATGCTTTTTGTTTCTTCTTTCACAATGGTTCCGGGATTTTCGTTGAGGCTGGAGCGGACTTCAAAGATGACGCCAAACTTTTTGGCAAATTCAACAGAGCGCGATTGCATCACCTTCGCGCCGAGGCTGGCGAGCTCCAGCATTTCGTCGTAGGAGATTTCCTCAAGCTTGCGCGCCTTGGGAACGATCCGCGGATCCGCGGTATACACGCCGTCCACATCCGTGTAAATCTGGCAGAGGTTCGCCTTCAACGCAGCCGCCAGCGCGATGGCGGTGAGGTCGGAACCGCCGCGTCCGAGGGTTGTGATCTGGCGCTCTGAAGTTTCGCCCTGGAATCCAGCGACGATGACCACCTTGCCCTGGTTCAGCAGGTCATGCGCGGCTTTGGGCGTGATGTTTTGAATCTTCGCCTTGGTATGAACCTGGTCGGTGACAATGCCCGCCTGCGCGCCCGTGAGAGAGACCGCGGGAATGCCGAGCGAATGCAGCGCCATGGCCGTGAGAGCGATCGTGGTTTGTTCACCGGTTGCGAGCAACATGTCCATCTCGCGCTCGGTCGGGAGCGGCATGATCTCCTTTGCCAGCTTGATGAGATTGTCTGTGACACCGCTCATTGCGGAGACAACGACGACAATTTTATCGCCTTGCGCGTGGTATTTAGCGACGCGGGCGGCGACGTTTTTGATGCGGTCGGTGTTGCCTACTGAAGTGCCACCGTACTTTTGAACGATCAATGCCATAAATTCTCGGGGCGCAGGTTCTCAACAGGACCGCGCCCCAAAAGGGAGCGGAAGAGTAGGGAGGGGGGGCGGCTTTGAAAAGTCCGGAGTTCAACCCCGTGGCGGCGGGCATCTTTGCCTGCCGTGGAGCCGGGCTTCCAGCCCGGTGGAAAGAACCTCAAAACGAAGCCGAGCGCATTGAAAGAATCTGAGTGCCTTCGTGTTTAACGTTTTCCCCGGGCGGCAAGGATGCACGCCCCCTACGCGAGGCAAGATGCCTGACGCCGCCCATCCCTCACCCGAATGCGGCGCAGCTAGACCCTCGATCCTGACTCCTTCAGGAGGGCAACTTCCTTCTCAAGTTCTCGCATCCGGCGCATCAATTCGGGCAAATGCTGCAGCGCGATCATCTGCCGTTTTGCTTGTTTATCCGGCGCGGCGGGAATCCCGAGAACTGTTCCTTTGTCAGGAATGTCGCGCATCACGCCCGACTTGGCGCCAACTGTCGCCTGATGTCCCAGACTCAAGTGCCCTGCAATTCCCGATTGTGAAGCGATGACGCAATAGTTCCCGAGTTTCGTGCTGCCGGCGAATCCGCATTGGCCCATCACAAGGCAATGTTCACCGATCACCACGTTGTGCGCGATGTGAACCAGGTTGTCGATCTTTGTGCCCTGGCCGATCACCGTGGAACCTAGCGCGCCGCGATCGATCGCGGTATTCGCGCCGATTTCAACGTCGTCGCCAATCGTGACATTCCCGACCTGCAAGACCTTGCGATGCCGCCCTTCATCAAAGACGTAACCATAGCCATCCGATCCAATCACGGTTCCGGCATGGATGTGAACGCGATTGCCGACCTGGCACTTGGCGTAGATGACCACGTTTGGATAAAGGCAAACATCGGTGCCGATGGTGCAATCGCGGCCAATGGAATTGCCGCCGAGCAGAACGGACCGTGCTCCCAGGCTGGCCCTGTCGCCGACGATGCAGTTCGGTCCGATGTGCGCGGTTGGGTCAATCTGCGCGGACGCCGCAATGGTGGCGCTGGGATGAATTCCCTGCGGATGTTGTTCCACCGGGAAGAAGACGGGGAGCAGCCGCGCGACGGCAATGCGCGGGTTGGCCACACGAATCAACACTTTTTTCGAAGACGCGAACCCGCCATTGACCAGGATGGCAGAGGCGTGGCTGGCTTCCGCTGCGGCGAAGTAACTGTCCTTTTCGGCGAAGGTGAGATCCCCGGGCCGCGCGTGTGCGGCTGACGCGAATCCGGTGATTTGAATCGTGCCATCCCCGAACACTTCACCACGGATTTGGCTGGCAATTTCAGCGGCGGTTAAGGACATAAATTTGAATTTTTGACCGCGGGTTCAGGGAGCTTGGGGTGGCTGTCGAAAAATGATAGTTCAGATCGACCCAACGGTTGGATCGCCGGAGTTTCTCGCCGGACGGGAGAAGGCGGGGATTATTCTGGAGAATCACTGCAGGCGTTCCGGGGGTTCGCGCGCGAATACTGGTCCTCTGCCGCGGGTTTGATCCGCGGGATCGCGATCATGCGTTGCGCTTCGACATCCCAGATCTTCAACCGCAAACAGCGCAGAATCTCCGCCGGGTGCAGTGACGTGGTTTTGGCCTGGCGCAATTCGGGGATCGCACGCATTACTTCCGGCAGACGATAGAACGGAATTTTTGCGTTCAGATGATGGATGTGATGGTAGCCGATGTTTGCCGTGAACCATGCCATGATCGGCCCGGTTTCCATGTAGCTCGAGGAATCCAGCGCCGCCTTGTCATACGCCCATCCCATCCGGTCGTGGAAGGTAACGGCCGGGAAATTGTGTTGCGCGTAAAACAGGTAGGTCCCAATCGCGCAGGCCACAAAATGCGGAATGATCTGCACCAGCAGCAGCGCCTGCCACCCGAGGAAAACGACGAGCGCGGTGGAAATCACGAAATGAACCACGAAAGCAATCGCGCAATCAAAATGTTCCTTCGGCTTGTTGAAGAAAGGGTACAGGCACATTCCAAACAGGAATGCAAAGACGTAGCCGAAGAGAATCGTCAACGGATGGCGAATGAACAGGTATTTGGCCTGGCGCGCGGCCGATGACTTCAAGAACTGCGTGCGGGTCATGACAGGGAAGGATCCGATGTGCGAGCCGCGAAGCTGTGAATTGTGATTGTGATGATGATTGTGGGAACTGCGCCAGATGCTGCTGGGGCTGAGCGCCAGGATTCCAAAGATCCTCATCAGCACCTCGGCCACTCGCGATCGCGCGAGGATCGCGTGATGCTGTTGGTCGTGATAGATCACGAACAGCCGCAGGATCAACAATCCCGAAAGCACGCTGCAGGCGACCTGCCCAACGAGATGAAAGTTCAAGATTGTTCCCACCAGGCTCGCTGCGAGCAGAAAAGCGGTCGAGAGGACATGCCACCAGCTTTTCGCCGCTGAATCAGAGGCGAACGGTTTGGTGGCGAGAATGAGTTCTTTTCCGGTTTTCAAAAGGTGTAGGTCGAACAATCCTCCATATGGGGCAAAATGTCCATGCCGCGCACCAAGTTTCGCGTGGGCGCTCAAAAGCGCAAAGCCGGGAACTTCAGTTTCCTTTTGCCGGCATTGGTGCGATTCGCAATCGAAAGAACTTTTCAGACCCCAAGATCTGCACCATTGGACGCCGCCACGCTCCGTCGCCCGCAGCCGTGCCTGTCGAATGCCAATCGCCTGTTTTGAGATCGGAAGTGAATTCGAGATCGTAAGCAAATCCCGGCTCCGTCGAATACGCAATCTGAAGGTCTTGGTCATCGATCGGTCGCAGGTGAAGAACGGACGGCGATGCTGCGCGTTCCGGATCAGAGGTGGAAACGGCGAGCGATGTGATCACGAACTCCGCGGGGCGCGATTCGGCAACGCCGTAAAGAAGAATGGCCCGATGCTGCGCGATGTCGCCAGCCGTTGTGGTGGTCTCGTCACAACGAACAAAGTACGCTTGTGAAGATGTGGTGCCCGCGAACGCGCCCTGCTGAAAAAGGGAGTGCAGGAAGTTTTCAGCCGCGGCGCGCAGCTGAGTCCAGAGCGGCGTTGCGTTGTGATTGGTGGCGGCAAATGCAACCGACCGTTGGATCGATGCTGCGATCCAGGATCGCGTGCGAATTGCGGCCAGTTGACGATTCTCAAGATCCTGGCGGTCCAGCGTGCGGGCGGACCAGGGCACGATGCCGGTGCCGGCAAAGTTGCGAATGGGATTTATATTGTTCGCCGCGAGCAGATCGGACGCGGCGGAACTCACGATGGGCGTGGTGTTCGCGGCGTTGAGCGGATACGCGGAGCCCGCGGGAACATTCCATGGCGCTTGACCAGCGGCGCTGGTTGCATGGATGGCAGCCATGGCGCCGGACGCCGCGACAGTCACAATTGCGCCGTTCAGGTTGAATTCCAGATAGGGAAAATAGATCGCGCAGTTTTTTGCATTGAGGGGCAACGCGGCGCCCGCCCATTGTATCATCGCTTCCGCGTTTGGTAATCCTGGTGGAGGATCAAGGATCATGAAAATCCTGCGTGGGTTCACGAAGGCATGGAATATGGGGAATGCCGAACTGAACTCCTGCGCGTTGAGAAGTGCGAGTTCGGGAACGATCAACAGGCGGGTATTGCTTAACGGCGCGACGGCATTCAATCCTGTGAGCGCGTTCGAATCGCCAATCAGGTTGTCGTGCAGTGATCCTGTGTCGGTCACGCGAATCACGTGCAACGCGGCACCGCCGTTGGCGAAGAATTGGCAGGCCTGGACTTCGGCCGGCCAACTTGCGGGATTGGTGGAACCAAACGTCGAATGGAATCCTGCTTCGTCGACCCACAGCGGAACTTCAAGAGGTCCGCGGGCGAAACGTCCGAGCAATACCGTCTCAGTGGCAGGCAACGGAGTGATTTCTTGCGCAACCGCGCGTGAGACGAAGGCCATCACAAACATGACCGCTGCGACACAAACGAACCCCGACGGGGAACGGTTTCGAACTGTGATTTCATTTCGCGAGCAGTAGCGATGCTGTGAATTCTCTGCGGGAAGCACGCCGGAGAATACCCATGGATTATGACGATGACGAGCGCAATTGGTCTCCCGCGGGGCCCGCGGGTTGCGCCACGATTCAGAATGGAATTTCGGCTTTGTTCCCTTACAAAAATCACGTAGAGAAGCAGAACCATGACCACGAAGAAGAACACGATTTGCATTTGGTATGACCACGATGCGGAAGAAGCCGCGCGCTTCTACGCGAGGACTTTTCCCGACACCTCGGTTGGTGCTGTACTTCGGGCGCCGGCCGACTACCCAAGCGGCAAGGCAGGCGACGTCCTTACGGTTGAGTTCACCGTATGCGGAGTGCCGTGCATCGGCCTGAATGGCGGCGACGCGTTCAAGCAGACCGAGGCGTTTTCCTTTCAAATCGCCACCGAAGATCAAGCGGAGACCGATCGCTACTGGAACGCCATCGTTGGGAATGGCGGAACGGAGAGCGCGTGCGGGTGGTGCAAGGACAAATGGGGTGTGTCATGGCAGATAACGCCACGCGTCCTTTCTGAGGCGATGGCGAAGGGCGGCGACGTGGCAAAGCGCGCGTTTGAGGCCATGTTGGAAATGGGCAAGATTGACGTCGCCAGGATCGAAGCCGCCGTGCGCGGGGATGCCAAATAGTGGATGCGATAAAACTTCTCCTGCGCTGGGTCGCCGCTTTCCGTGACTTTGAAGCTGATAAAGAGCCCGATGGCCCCGACACTTCCGTTGCGATCCAACACGGCTTGTGCCGCGCTGACGACGCGGTCGTAAAACTTGCCTCGACCCGATTCGGACATCGCCTCGCAGC
Organism: Verrucomicrobiia bacterium; assembly: GCA_035629175.1. Classification (NCBI taxonomy): domain Bacteria; kingdom Pseudomonadati; phylum Verrucomicrobiota; class Verrucomicrobiia; species Verrucomicrobiia bacterium. The sequence continues at coordinate 7,686 of DASPIL010000062.1, forward strand.
ATGAGTATTCATGCTCATTCCATGAGCCGCCCGTGTCTGCCACTCTCGAGGACCGCTCTTTCAATCTCATGGCTACCGCTCCACAGAGCTCGATCGTTGCCTCGTGCATGTTGGGGGAACGGCTGGTGATGATGCCGACCCGCGTTACTCGCAGCTAGGGTTCAACGGGCAGTCGAACGGGCTGATGCGGTTTGGCATTGATGGAGCGCCTTGATTCCCTGTTTCACAAAAGCAAGCAGTTCAGAAATCCTATGAAGCACAAACACATTGCACTCATCGCGGGTGTATTGACGTCGACCGTCGCCGCCACCGCGCAGCCTATAACTACCTTGGAGAATGCCGATTTCGATGCCGGCGTCGCCAACGTCGCATCGGGCTTTGACAACCCGGGCGCCGATGTTCCCGGATGGCGGAATCATACTGTCATAACCGATTCCGGAGTCGAAGGGCCGGGCGCGTGGTGGAATCCGTATGAAAATTTTTCCGCGTTCATGAAGGGTGGGGAAGCCGCTTACACAATGAGCGATTACACCATCCAGGCAGGTGATCAATTCAGCGTTTCATTTTTTGCAAAGAGCTGGGAATGGACCTCCGCCGGGATTGGTGAGTGGACAGTCACGTTGTTTTACGACAATCCCGCAAATGCGATTGGTTCGTACATAACGCCCGCACTTTCCGACAACAGCACCTGGACGGCTTACACCAGCGGGCCAATCGCAGCGACTGTTGAATCGCAAGGCGGCAAACTGGGTGTTCTGTTTGCCAGCAGCGGCGGGGACATTGCACAACTGGATGAAGTCACGATCAATGTGGTTCCAGAGCCTTCCACGTTCAGTCTTTTGGCGTTGGCGGGACTTGCCTCGTTGCTGGGCCGGCGCCGGCTCGTGAAGTAATCATCAGCGATTCGCCTGGTTGCGATCGCGCCGGCAGGGACGCCGACATCGGTATGCAGAACGTGGCTCTCGCAGGAATTTTCTTTGTGCGCGCTGCCTGTCTCATGCTGTTGTTCTCCCTGCCGGCTTTGGCAGCCCCGACCGGGGCAGGGGCTTCTGACTTTCCGGGCATTACAAATCTGTCGCAGTTGCGGCTGAGCGCGGCTGAGAATATTCGCGTTGTTCGCTCCTTTCGCCTCATCGTCGAGGTGATTGATGTTGACCCGGCCGCCGGAGTGCTGGCGGTTCGTGACAGTTCGGGCACGGAGTTTCTTCGCGTGGAAGGGAGTGATCGCAATATCCACCCTGGCGCGACGTTAAGCATCGAAGGAAAGGGCTGCGGGCTGAAACTGGAGCGCTTCGGGATTGCCATCATTCCCGGCATGGTGGTGGATAATGATGGGATCCATCCACAGGTGACAGAGTCGGGAAGGAGGCATCTCAGGCGGGGACTGAATCCGATCAAGCTTGCCTGGTTCAACTGGTTCGGGGATCAGGGACTGTCAGTCGAGTACGAAGGACCAAACATTCGCCGCCAAACCATTCCAGGTTCCGTGCTCATAAAAAAGAAAACAGAGGCTGCGGCCACAAACTTGTCCCACGGCCTGAACTACAGGTGCTACGAAGGGACGTGGGATTTGTTGCCTGATTTCCGAAAGCTGCAGCCGGTGCAGGTCGGAGTCGCAACACACTTTGACGTGGCTGTGCGAACACGAACCGACGCGGTAGGCATGGAATTTGACGGGTTTATTATGGTTCCCGAGGACGGTGAGTACACGTTTTATGTCAGCTCCGATGACGGCGCCCGCCTGTACGTTGGGGAAGCCTCGCTGGTCTTGCGTGTGTTGCACCAGGGGAACTCCCGTGTGGAGACGGACGTCGAGAAACATGCCCCCAAGGGCGACCGCCGCTGGGTAGTGCTGGAGGGTGTTGCGGGTTCAGCGGGCATTTGGGGCGCAGGCGGGGAACTGCGATTGCGGGTTGGCGATGATGACATACGAGTTGAGCTTTTCCGAGGTGGCCATCTGGTGCCCGATCTCACTTCCTGCCGGCGGGTTCAAGTCTCGGGCCTTTATGAGGATGTGCTGAACCAGGATGGAGAGCTTGGGCCTGGCCGGGTTCTGGCGTTAAGCTGGAAATCCGTAAAACCTGCGGAAGGCGATACCGATCGGGGAGGTTCCGCCGATCTCGCGAATTCGGAAAATGCCTCGGCTTCTTCCCCGGCGCGCCTGACCACGGCAGCGGAGATTAAGGCCCTTTCGTCCAAACGCGCGAGCCAGCGAATCCCGGTGTTGATCCGTGGAGTGGTGACGGCCTTCTCTTCAAAAAATTCAGGCGCTGTCATTCAGGATGCCACGAGGGGCGTCTTTGTTGATGTTTTCCGCTGGCGCGGCGCCGAGCCTTTGCAACGCGGGCAACTGTGCGAGATCGAAGGCGTAACCGACCCGGGCGGGTTTTCTCCCGTCGTGGTCGCACACCGGATCAGGCATCTGGGCCCCGGCAAGCTGCCAAAACCCGTGCGCGCCACGTGGGATCAATTGGTAAACGGAAGCCTGGATACGGAGTTCGCCGAAATCGACGGCGTCGTGACGGAGGTCAAAGGTTCCCAACTCCTGTTGCTCACCGAAGGCGGCAAGATATCGGTGGACTTGAAGGATTTCCGGCCTGAAGCGCTCCTGGCTTTTGAGAACGCGTTGGTTCGGCTTCGTGGCTGCTTCCTGGTCAATTTCAATTTTGGAACGCGCAGGCTTGAAACGGGATCCCTCGTGATCAGCGGCGCCGATGTGGAACTGCTCGAACTGCCGCCTGCAGATCCTTTTGAGACGCCTCGCAGAAGCATTGGCGAGCTGTTGTTTTACGATGCCAAGGCTGCACCGTTCCGTCGCGTGAAGATTGGCGGCCAGGTGATTTACAGCCGGGCTGGAGAGTGCTTTCTGACTGACGGCACGAACAGCGTGCAAGTGAAAGGGCGAAGCGCGGACATCTTTGCCGTGGGTGACCTGGTGGATGCAGTCGGTTTCCTTCAACTCGGTGGCAACGCACCCGAATTGCGTCAAGCTGTGATGCGGAAGACCGGGCACGCGGCCTTGCGTGATCCACGGAAGCTCCCCGCGGACGAACTGTTCCTGGCGCGCAATTCGGGAGGCCTTGTCGAAGTGGACGCAACGTTGATCAATCACTGGCGCGACGCATCGGAACAGGTGTTGGAGCTGCAGTCAGGATTCCTCGCCTTCAAGGCGCGGCTGCACAAGGCCGGGCCCCCGCTTTCACTGCCACCGCTCGGCAGCCGCCTGGCACTAATCGGCGCCTATGCACCTCACGGAAACGCGACGGGCGACGGGTCAGTCAGCGGATTTGATTTGTTGCTCTCTTCGGCGAAAGGGATTCGGGTACTCGCAACCCCGCCGTGGTGGACGCTCAAGAGGGTATTGATCCTGGCCGGGATCCTTGCTGCGATCCTTTTCGGAGTGCTGATTTGGAACAAGGAGTTGCACAGCAAAGTTGAGGAGCGGGGGAGGCTGTTGGAAGCAGAAATCCACAATCGCCAGAGGGCGGAGATGCAGCACGCGGCCGAAGCTGATCGGGCGCGTATCGCGCGGGACTTGCATGACGAGCTGGGCACCGGCCTGACAGAGGTCAGCCTCCTCGCAAGTGCGGGGCTCGGGCAATATCATGATGGCGAAAAAATCCGCAGCCGGTTTCACAACATCGCGGAAAAAGCCCGCGAACTCGTTTCCAGCCTGGATTTCATCGTTTGGGCGATCGATTCAAGACGCAACTCGCTGCAATCGTTCGCGGATTACCTGGGCCATTACTCCAGGGAGCTTATGGGTTCTGCTGGGATAGATTGCCGGCTGAGGATTCGGATGGAACGCGGTGAGATTTCCCTCACCGAAGCCGAACGGCACAGCTTGTTTCTGGCGGTCAAGGAAGCGTTGAACAACGTCATCCGCCATGCCTCCGCGACCCAGGTTGAAGTCCAGGTTTCCCAGGCTGGAGATCGCATGTCCATCGTCATGACCGACGATGGCCGGGGGTTTAATTGGGATACAATCCAGCGCGGGGATGGCATCACAAACCTCCAGGAACGTTTGCAGGCGATGCAGGGCGAATGCCGATTCGATTCCCATCCTGGAAAAGGGACGACCGTCACGTTCATTGTTCCCGTCACGCAAGAACCCCACCGAACCTCATCTGAAATCACATGACCACAGTCGCCATCATCGAGGATAACAGCACGATGCGCCAAATGCTGACCGAACTGGTTGATAGCGAGCCGGGCTATCGCTGCATCTGTGCCTGCTCAACATCGAGACAGGCATTGGTTGACGTGCCGAGGCATCGTCCGGACATCGCGTTAATGGACATCCATCTGCCGGACGAATCCGGCATTGCGTGCACCGCTCGGTTAACGGAGAAGATGCCGGGTTTGCAGGTGATCATGGTTACGGTTTACCAGGACAGCAATCTGATCTTCCAGGCGTTGAAAGCGGGGGCTTGCGGTTACATTTTGAAACGGTTCCGCCCCAACGAAATCATTCAAGCCATTGCGGAAGTGCGGGCGGGGGGGGCGCCGATGACGAGCGAGATTGCCCGCATGGTGGTGCATTCATTCCGCGCACCCGCGGTGGTTCCCGATGGCGGCCTGACGGCGCGCGAGGCTGAGATCCTTGAACTCCTGGCAGAAGGGCTTTCGAACAAGGAAATCGCGAGCAAAAAAAATATTGCCGCCGGAACGGTTCGGAATCATCTCGGCAACATCTTCAAAAAGCTTCATGTCCGCTGCAGAACCGAGGCGACCGCGAAGTACTTTCGGAAAAAGCATGCGGCCCCCGGGGGCAACGCGTGAGTTACCATCGGCGGAGTTGAATGTGGCGTACGTCACATACCAACCGTCCAGTTGTCGGTGTTATCCTGTCCCCGAAATCCATGCTTTCCGCCTCCGCGTCCGAGCGCGGGCGTGTTTTTGACGCTCATTCCGAAGAACACGGGCTGGATGCTGAGATCATCCCGCGGCGAAACAGGCGAACACGAGACTCATGAAAAAGAACTCCTCCCAAAGCCGGCCGAACAGCGGTTTCACATTGATCGAGCTGCTTGTTGTGATTGCAATCATCGCCATTCTGGCGGCGATGCTCCTTCCCGCCCTTGCGAAGGCGAAGGTGAAGGCACAGGGCATCCGTTGCGTGAACAATGGCAAGCAGTTCATTCTGGCCTGGCATATGTATTCCAGCGACTTTTCGGATAAATTAGTCCTGAATCCTGAAAGCGGCGGAGGCAACAATCCCGCTGTCGCGTGGGCCACCGGCGACATGCAAATCCCCGCGCATCGGAACAACCGCGATTACATCGAAAAGGCCCTGTTGTTTCCGTACAGCAAAAGCATTGGGCTCTATAAATGCACGGGCAACACCAAGAAGGACATGCTGCGCGGCGTTTCGATGAACTCCACCATGGGACTGTGCAACAGCAGTGGAAAGTACCTGCCAACGCCGGGTTGGGGCGGAATCGGAGGCGCCTTCAAGACCTTCATGAAATCCTCCGCGATTACGAAACCCGCCGACTATTTCGTCATCATCGACGAGGACGACAACAGCATCAATGACGCACTGTTCCGCGTGGATTTTGCAAACGTTGCCACCAGTTTTCGCCTGAACGACATTCCGGCTGTTTATCACAACAAAGCGAGCGGCATTACGTTTGCCGATGGTCACGCCGAGATGCACAAATGGCGTTCCCTTCGCGTGCCCGTTCCGGGATGGGGAGGCGCGGCGGCAGGGGCGGGCGGTTGGGGTGCCAGCAATCGCGAAGACGCCCAGTGGCTGTTGCAACATACCGGCGAACGATAGTAGCAACTGCGGATTCGTTGACACCTTTTCCATGATTGGATTCCGCTACCTTCAGCAGGATGTGACGTACATCACATTCAAGCCATCAGGCGGGTATGCTAATCATGGTGTCACGATCAGCCCAAATTCACCCGCATTACGTGATTCAGCCATTTCCAGTTTCACTTCAACCAGGATTCCATCCGGTGACAACGCAGGTGATTCAATCGTTAGCAACCAAAACGCCATAACAAAAACCCAATGAAAAGACCGTTGTATAGAAGAGTCGCCCGCTATTTCTGCGTGGCAGCCTTGGGAGCGTGCACGTCGCTGCAAGCTCAGGTCGTCGACAAAACCCCGGTATTGCATTTGTCTTTCGACAGTGTCAGCGGGTCCACCGTTATCAACGGCGGCACGGGGAGTTCGGCGATGAATGGCACCTTGAATGGCACCGCGACGATTGCCGCGGGTGGCCGGTTTGGAAATTGTTTGAGCGTTACCGGGGATGCGGCCAATAGCGGGTCGTGCCGGATTGCGAATGCGGTGGTACCGCTGAATGTCGGAGCCGGAAACACGTGGACGGTAGCCATGTGGGTCAAGACGGCCACGCCAGGCGGTGCCTATGCTTATCAGGGCGGAGGCGGTTGGGCTGAGGCCAACACGATGTTCTACTTGAACCCGGGCAACGCCAGTGCCGGAACCAAGGCTGGAGGTGTTCGCTGGGGTCAAAATTGGGAGACAGGAACTGCCGACATCAACGACAACCAATGGCATCATGTGGTGTTGACGTGCGATGGCACGACGAAGGCGATGTATTTGGATGGGAATCTGGAAACATTCACCGCCAATGGGTGGAACGGCGCTGGTACCGGCAATCAGTTTTGGGTTGGCGGCAGCGGACAAACCGGTGACGGCGGAGCCAACTTGAACGGCTTTGTGGACGAAGTCTATGTGTTCAACAGGGCATTGACGCTCGCTGACGTTCAATTGCTGTACAGCAACAATACTGTCCCGAAGGTGCCGGTTTCAGTAGTGGCGAATCCTGCCAGCGGCTACCGCGGACAATTTGTCACCCTCACCGCAACGGCCACGCCGGTCATTGGCACAGTGACAAATGCGAGAGCAGATCTCAGTGCAATTGGCCTGTCGGCGTCCGCAACCATGGGACAATCCAGCGCCAATGTATTCACCAATTCCTTTACTGTTCCGACCAATGCGCCTGTTGGCGCGGCCAACTTGCGGGTGACGGTGACGAGCACTGAACCGCTCATCGGAAGCAGCGGCGCCACCTACACAGTTTTGGCCCGGCCTCCAACGAATGCGATCATCGTGACCCAACTCACTAACTCGAGCGCCTATGAATACACCAAGGCCTCATTCTATTTTGGCACGACCAACGACGCCCCGAACGACGCCCCCTTCCCGATGACCTACTCGTGGTACAAGAACGGCCAGCTCGTCAGCACCAATCCGATGGGGCCGTACTACTCGTTCCTGACGACCCTTGCTGACAATGGATCGCAGATCTATGCCATCGCGCGCGTGGCGGATACCAATTTCAGCAGCCTTTCGCGCACGAGCGCGGTGGTGACACTTACGGTACTTTCCGGCACCCCGGTATTTACAAATGGTCTCAAGCAGGAATTTTTCGCCGGCGCGACCCGCGCTGACGTTCACATCGGAAATGTCGGTCCCGGGGTTGTGGGCCTGGTTACAAATGCTGACTCGTCCGGTGGATTCGGTGACAACCACTCCCGCCGATACAGCGGCTATTTCATTCCGCCGGCAACGGATGATTATGTCTTCTTTGTGGCGTCGGATGACGATTGCGACGTGTTTTTGAGTACCGACAGTTCTCCGGCTAACAAGCGGCTCATCGCGCAGGAATTGGTTTGGAGCCCGGTGCGCAGCTGGCAGACACCCGGACCGGGAACTCCTGGGCCGTTCGAAGCCTCGCAAAAGCGATCCGACCAATGGTCTCCTGACCCGCAAAACGGCGTACCCGCCCCTTATTCCGCCGGCATCCATCTGATCGGTGGGCAGAAGTATTACTTCGAATCCGTGATGCACAACGGAACGGGCGGCGACAATTGGGCTGTCACCTATCAGACCACGACTGAACTTGGTTTGGAGGGCGCGCCGGCCAATGGCACAGCATCGCGGATGACTGCGGCCAGCAACAACATCGCCGTAATCACGTATCCCGGCAGCGCGCTGACATGGGCACTTCAGCCGCCGTCGGCAGTGACGGTGTATGAAGGCGCCAGCACCAATTTCATCAGCCGCGCGATCAGCGACGCTGAGATGAATCCGACCTACCAATGGTACCTCAACAACGTGCCGATCGCTGGAGCTGTTGGTGCCAATCTGACCATTTCCACTATCCCGACCAGCTACAACGGCGCCCAGGTGAAAGTGGTTGCCCGTCTCCCGGAAAGCAGTCTCAGCATCACCAGCTCGGTGAGCACCATTACCGTCCTCCAGGCGGTATTTGAACCGGGTTTCCTCAAGGTGGAACGCTGGAGTAATCAGAGCACGTTGACTGCATTGCTCGCGGGGACACTTGGGACTCCGAATTACCAGATGGCTGTGCCCGCCTTCGCGGCGAGTATCGATAATCCCAATCTGCCAAACAACTTTGTCCGTCGGGTCAGCGGTTTCTTCGTTCCGCCCCAGACGGCCAACTACGTTTTCTACACGACAGGGGACGACGCCACTCAGTTGTTCATCAGCACGGACAACACTCCTGGCAACAAGCGTTTGGTCGCCCAACAGGCAGGCTGGAACACCGGTGGGAATTGGGCCTGGCTGCAAATTGGCGGTGGCGGGGGAATCGCGGACCAAACCCGGTCGACCACCTGGACCCCGGACAATGGCGTCACATATCCATATGCCAACGGTATTCCGCTGAACGGCGGCCAACGATATTATATCGAGCAAGTCTTCCAACAAGGCGGCGGCGGGGCAAATAATGCCGCGACCTTTGTGCTCTTCGGCGAACCGGATCCACTGCCGGGAACTGAAACCCGGTTCAAAGGGAATCTCATCGGAACGACCGCAGTGCGCAATTCCGGTGTCACGCTGACGCAACAGCCCACCAACACCACCGTTAAGCCGATGGGATATGCCACCTTCTCGGTGAACGGCACGACCGAATCCTCGTTGTCCATTGGCTCGATCTTCGGCGGGGAAGAAAATCAAACGAACAACTTCCTGATCGTTCAGTGGTATAAGAACGGCACGGCAATCCCCGGGGCCACATCCAGGACTGTCACGCTTGGACCGATCATGCCCAGTGACAACGGCGCCGAAATTCGTGCAGCCGTCAGGGCTCTGGGTTTCGCGAATCAGGCCCTGAATCCGATTTGGGTCACCAGCGCGGTCGCAACGGTTACCGTGGCCCCAGAGGCAGTGTTTGAAACAGGAGTGCTGCTCAAGAATTGGTGGACCAACACTACCCGGCCCAATATCGAGGCCGGACTCGCGGGTCTGCCCCAATACACTTACACAACACCGAAGCTCGAAGGGCCGGTGGGTAATACAGGCATGCGGGGTTACGGCACCAGCGGCAACGGTTTCTTTATCCCGCCGACGACCGGTTTTTACACCTTCTTCATCAACTCTGACGGGGACTCCGATCTTTTCCTGAGCACCGACAGTAATCCCGCAAATAAGCGAAAAATTGCCGCGGAAAATATCTGGAGCAATCCGTTCCAATGGAACTCAGCGGGTGCAGGTGGCGCGGTTGCCATTGCGCAGAAGCGATCCGATCAGTTCGTGGACGCGACGGGTGCCGTGCCGAACGCCGGCGGTATTTCTCTGAACGCCGGCCAGAGGTACTACATCGAGGCCGTGTATCGCGCGGGTGGCGGAAACGATCACGTCCAGGTGACTTACAAGCTCATCAACGATCCGGATCCGCTAAACGGCAGCGCTGGGGCAATGAGCGGTGATGTGATCGGCATTTATGCTCCTCGAATCCCGTGGGTGGCGTTCCTCCAGCACCCGACGAATCAGACAGTGTTAAGCGGTGGAAACCCCGTCACCTTCTCGGCGACCGGAACCAATCCCCCTTCGCTGGTGATTGGGACGACAGGCAATCCGTCCTCACTATTCACAAACCCGCCCACTGCGTCACTCCAGTATCAATGGTATAAGAATGGCAATCCCATCCCGGGCGCAACCGCCAGGACCTATACGCAATCCAGCGTGCTGCCCTCGGACAATGGTGCGCAGTTCCATGTCGCCATTCGCGCCTTGGGTTACGCGGACAACGCGCTCAATCGGATTTGGAGCAACAGTATGCCGGCGGTCCTGAACGTCGTGACTGACGCCGTTCCGCCGATGATCAGCTACGCCGCCACGTTCGAGAATTCGAGCCATGTGCCATTTACGGGCATGTCCCAGTTCATTGTAAACGTCACATTCAGCAAATGGATGGACGCGACTACGTTGAGCAATATCGCCAACTATTCGATTGCTGGTGTGACGATCACCAACATCAGTGTCGCCAGCGATCATCGGACCGTCCAATTGCTGGTAAATCAACTGCCGACCCTTCCGTTGAACGTCGTCGTCAGCGGAGTCAAGGATCTGAGCGGCAACACCATTGTCGCCGGGTCAAGCTCACCCATCAACAATGTGAAGCTTACCTTCACTGATGTTGGGACACCCGCAGTCGATCCGGCCTATCCGTCCCTGGTCTCGGTGACTGGGGCAGGCGGATTCATCATCACGGCCCAAGGCAGCGACATCTGGAATACTGCTGATGGTTTCAACTTCGCGTGGGAGTTGAAAACCAACGACTTCGATGTAGCCGTACGTCAGGTGAGCAACGGCCACAGTTCCCACTGGGCGAAGGGCGGCCTGATGGTGCGCGAGAGTCTGGATCCGTCCAGCCGCAACTGGAATATCATCAACGACCCCGCTTCGAGCGATGGCATCATGGCCCCTGACAACAGCGGCTTTGGCGCGAACGTAGTCGAAAGCAATGCGCGTATCCAATACGGCGGCGCCACTGCACCGTGGGACAACATTACACGGCCCGCTGTGGCGTATCCGAACGCATGGGTGCGGCTGAAACGGACAGGGGCTGTCCTGCAAGCGTTCTATTCCACAAACGGCGTGAATTGGATTCAAACCGCATTCACTGACACATCAACCAACGCCTTCGAAGGCCCGTTGGTCAATCCTGTCTATGTCGGCCTCTGCACGACCGCGCGCAACAACGTTTGGGCTGGATTGCCGCCGCCAACGCCGCTGCTGTATTACAACACGGTTGAGTATGCAAACTACAACTCCAGCTTCGTTGTTTCTGCTCCAGCTGCGCAGTTGACGGTCAGCCGCTCCGGAAATTCCATCAATGTCTCATGGACTCCAGCTGGCGGGCATTTGGAATTCAGCCCTGCCATCGGCGGGCCGAATGTAAATTGGCAGCCTGTCGGCGGAGGTAATCCGGCGAGCGTTCCGCTGGGAACGGGTTCGCAGTTCTTCCGGGTTGTGAATCCCTGAGGTTTGCTGACTTGATGACGGTTGACAGAGGCCGCAGGGAAACCTGCGGCCTCTTAGTTTTTCCGACGTTTGAATTGAGTTTTCCATGCGATCCTCAAATCCTGAGGTATGAAGCGAAGGTCCAGCCGCAACCGTGAACGGTCAGTGGCCCGTGCCGGGCGGGCTGCAGACATTCATTCCAAGGCAGGGCTGACCCGCGGACGAAAATGGCTGTTTCGCCTTGTGGCAATTTTCGTGGTGCCCCTGGTTGTCTTCGGAGCAGCGGAAGTTGTCCTGCGGCTTGTCGGGGCGGGATACGATCATCATTTCTTCAAACGGACAAAGGTTGGTGGACGCGATTTGTATGTCGCCAACGAGGATTTTGGCCTCCGATTCTTTCCACGCAGCCAGGCGCGTTTCCCTCCGCCGGTGGTTCTCGATGCCGTCAAACGTCCCGGGACATTCCGGGTTTTCATTTTTGGAGAGTCCGCAGCGATGGGAGATCCTCGCCCGAATTACGGCGTCGCGAATTATTTCGAAGTGCTATTGGCGGAGCGCTTTCCCCAGGCAAAATTTGAGATCATCAACACCGGTGTGACTGCGATCAGTTCCCACGCAATCCTGCCCATTGCCCGAGAATGCGCGGGGCACGCCGGCGACCTTTGGATCATCTATATGGGAAACAATGAGATGGTTGGGCCGTTTGGTGCAGCCACTGTTTTCGGCAGCCGGGCACCGCCCATCTGGATGGTTCGATCGCAACTGCAACTCCAGCGGCTGCGTTTTTTTCAAGTGGCGACCGACTTGGTGGGGAAGTTTCGAAGCGGGGGCTCGGATGTCGCGGGCTGGCAGGGGATGGAGATGTTCGCGAAAAACCAAATCGCTCCAGATGATCAAGGCCGCCAACGGGCGTACCGAAATTTCCAGCGGAACCTGGAGGACATCCTCAAAGCGGGAAAGAATTCCGGCGCCAGAATCCTGCTTTCCACAGTGGCGGTGAATCTCAAAGACTGCGCGCCATTCGGGACACTATCCAGCGGGAACCTGCCTGAGGCGGATCGCAAGACTTTCGACGAACTCTGCGCGGAGGGAATGACGGCCGAAATACAGGGGCGTTGTGCCGCGGGCATTTCCGCCTTCCAGCGGGCAACTGAAATGTTCCCGCATTCCGCGGATGCGTCCTATCATCTCGCAACATGCCAGATGCTGGCGACCAATGACCTGGAGGCTCGACACAATTTCCTCAAGGCTGCGGACAACGACACCTTGCCGTTCCGTGCTGATTCGCGAATCAACGATGTCATTCGGACTGCGGCCAGGCAGAACGAGGAAAAATCTGTGCTCCTGTGCGACGCCGCCGAAACGTTGAATGCGGCGAGCCCGGGAGGAGTTTCTGGGGACGAGTTGTTTTACGAGCATGTCCACCCAAATCCAAATGGCAATTACGCGCTGGCTCTTGCCTGGGCTGAACGGGTTGAGAGCATGTTGCCGCCGGAACTGAAAGCCGGGGCAAAATCATCCTGGCCTTCGCAGGACGAGTGCGAACAGTGGCTCGGGCTTACGGACTGGAATCGTGTCTCGATATTGGAAGACGTTCTCCGGCGCATGGGGCGTCCACCTTTCGTCGGCCGATTCGGCCACTCCAACCAGGTCGCGCGGCTGCAGGCTGCAATCGCCGTTCGACGCCAGCGTATGACGGACGAGGCAGCGGCGCAGGCGCGGGAGGTGTATGTGGACGCCCTGCGGAGGTCGCCTGAGGATTTTCGTTTGCATGCGAACTATGCGGAATTTCTCGAGGACCGGCGCGACTGGAAGCCCGCCATTGCCGCGCGGAGAAAAGTCTGCGAGTTGATTCCCGGCTATTACTTTCCGCATTACGTCCTGGGTGTGGACTTGAAAGAGGCCGGCGAGCTGGCGGAAGCGCGTGAGGCGCTGCTCCGTTCGATCGCGTTGAAGGCCGATGGGTGCGACGTCTGGTTGGAACTGGGCACCGTTTCGGCGCGGCAGGGCGAGTGGGAACGGGCACGGCAGGAACTTGAGTCCGCCCGGGGCTTCGATCCCGCGGAGCCGCGCGCAGCGTTGTTCCTGGGCGAAGTATTGTGGAAACTGGAGCGTCGCGACGAGGCGATGGCCAACTGGCGCGAAGCGATTCAATTAGATCCCATGAACTGGCAGCCGCATTATCGTCTGGCCCGCGGCCTGGCGCAGATGAGTGATTTCTCGGGATCCGCCGCGGAGTATCGTGCAGTGCTCGGCCTGAATCCTGCCAACCTCAAAGCGAAAGTGGAATTCGCAGCCGTTTTGTTGAGCCTCGGGCACCAATTGGAGGCGTTGCAGCAACTGGATGAAACCTTGCGGCTTGATCCGACGAACCGGATGGCTCAGGAACTGGCAGGAAAGATCCGGCAACGGTAATTGCATTCTTCACCGAACTTATGTGGGCCTTATTTCGAGAATTTCTTCAGTTCTGCGCGAGAGAAAAGAAATGGTGGCTGCTTCCGTTTGGGGTCTTGATTTTCCTGATCGCGGTGATTGTCATCTTTTCCACGAGTTCGGGAGTGGTTTGGTCACTGTACCGGTAGGTTCGAGCGAGAGCGCCAGCAGCGCGGACGCCGGTGCCATCCCTCAAGCAGCACCCATTCCCGCGGTTGCGTGCCCTTAAAACTGCGTCATCCTGGCATATGACGTACGTCACATTGCGCCCAGGCTTCCCGTGGTGAGAGTATCGCCGCAATCACACGCAATTACTCGGACCGGTTCTTCGATCGGTCTGCCGCTTAACTGAACAAGCACGTCCACGAAGGTTGGAGGCCGCACCTCCCTAACGTCGGAGAAGAAAAACTCAGCATGAAAACCAAACACGCAGCTGGAATTTTTGTCGCGATGGCACTCGCGGCGGGCGGCGCTTCCCTTAAAGCCCAGTCCACGAACTTGACCCTCTATCCATTCGACACCGACCAGGTTTCGGACACAGGTTACGGAACGATTTGGGCAAACTGGTTCGGCGGCATCTTTGGAGGGGTTGCATGGGATAGCTCGGTTGACGCCAGCAACAATCCGAATTCAGGATCGATGTTGTTGACTCTAAACGCCCTTGGATCCGATCAATACGTTTTATGGGACGGAGCTACTCCCACCTACTTCCCGTTGGATTTAAGCACGTGGACGAACCTTTCGTTTGATATTCGCTACGACATTAATTCGGCGATTCGAACCAATACCGGGGCGGCGGGCCTCAATGGTTCACTCGGGCCTGGGTCTTTGGACTTCGGCTTCATGCGCGTTGGATCCCGGGGGCCGAGCTTCAACCAGAATTGGATTCAATACTTTGCCATTTCAGCCACAAACGGCGCCGGCCTGCCCAACACGAACTGGACGCGGGTGAATGTGGACCTGCGGCAAGTCCCGCAGAATTTCAGCGATCTGAGCGGCGGCCTGGTGGACATCATATTTGGTTTGGACAACGGGGCTTGGGGCAACAATTCGTTGGTGGGACCCCAAACCATCTGGATCGATAATATTCAACTCAACGGTGTGATTGCGACTCCTCCGCCACCCAGGTTGACCATCGAGAAGGCTGTCCCGGCCCTTCGATTATTCGGAGGTTCAGGGCAATTCGGCAGGTCTCAACTCCAGGTGGTTGGGGGGAACGAAAGCTGGGTCGGCGGTGCCTTTCCCGTGACGTATTCGTTCACTGTGCTGGACAACGCCACGTCGCCCGGCGGGCTGGATTATCATATCCATTTCATCCAAGGCAGCTATGGGTATTCCGGGGCCGATTACACGCAACCCAACGTCCTCTGGCTGCAAATCATCAGCGGCAGCGGAACCAACACCGCGGCCGTTGCAAACGTCTCATGGAAAACGAACGCGCCTTCCACCAATCCAGACCAGACCGCAAGCGGAGCCGTTGCCCTGAGAATTACGAATTCGGTTCTGGCCGGGACGTGGACACTGACATTCAACAGCAATACAAACGGCACCCTGACGGCCCCGGGTTCTGCTCCAGTTCCATTCAGCCTCGCACTGACCGAAGAAGACGTTGTGACGTACTTTGGCAATCCACTGGAAGTGCGGTTCGGAATGCAGAACTATGGAAATCCAGCGAACGGCGGCATCCCGCACGATTGGGCAGCAATCTCCGTTTCAGGGACTGCCGGGATTCAGATCAACGAGGATTACACCAAACAGGGAGTCAGCCAGCTTGATCCCGCAGTCTGGGATCTCACGCACAGCGACGGTCTGGATCTGATCAATCTGGTGTCCACCAACGCCGCTTACTGGGTGAAATGGACTTTGCCCGACAGCGGTTTCACCCTTGTCGGCGGCGCCTCTCTCTTGGATCGAACGAATTGGAATAATCTTCCGAATGTCACTCCGATTTCACAGGGCGGCGTTCGATGGGCGCTCGTTCCCCGTGAGTCCCTTCCGTCTGCGAGCTCCAGTTTCTTCGGCTTGATTAAGCGCCCCTTCACTCAACTGCAGGTCCTCCTTCCCGGAGAAACCAATGCGCCGAACACGGCGACCGGAAAAGTCGGCACGCCTGATCCTGTGGCCCTGAGTGCGGGTGGTATCATGGACGTGACCATCAATGCAGTCGATCCGACGTTCCATATCGTCACAGCGGCGCCAGGTAACACAATCGCGCTTACCACCACGGACAACACTGCCGCGCTGCCTGCTCCCGCGGCGTTGGTGAACGGAACGGTCACCCAGCAGATTTTCTTTGGGAGCCCGGGCACTTTCACGGTTACGGCAACGAATGTATCCAATGTCTCCATCCCGAACGCAACCAGTTCGCCGGTGACGGTGGATTTCTAAATTCAACGGCTGAAACTTTTTTCGGACCCCCGTTCGATCGGTTGGAAGAGGGAGCGGAGCGGCGGCTCACCAGCAGAGCCCCGCTCCGTTCCGCTTGAGAATCCACCCAACTTTCTCGAACTTCAGCTCACTCGATGTCAAATCCAGCCGGTATTGTTGCCGTAACTGTATATCACTCTCTTACCCGCCGCTGCGTCCAGCCCTCTCCAGATATGTGACGAATGTCGCATTGCTTTGGAACCTCGTTTTCGTGTGATACTGCGCGTTGTTCCGGCGCAGAATGAAAGAGGCGCAGGGAGCAGAGCAGTTTTTGGATCCACTAGATACGATTTGTCAGCGCAGCCGCGTTGGATATATCCGCGCGCTAAACTAAAAATACAATGCAACAGAAACGTCGCGTCACATCAAACCCTTCGCTCTCCCTTAGCCGCCGCAAGTTCCTGAAGTCGGCTGGGGCCGCAATCATCCTCCCAACCATTCTGCCAGGCAGTGTTCTCGGCCGCGGCGGAGTCGCGCCGTCCGGCAGGATCAACATGGGAGTCGTCGGCTTTGGCGCCCAGGGAAACGCCAATGCGGGATCATTCCTGGGCAATCCCGACTGCCGAATCGTCGCTGTCTGCGACGTGGATAAAAATCATTTGGGTAATGGCGTGGCGGCAGTCAACAAACACTACGAGAACAGCGATTGCGCCTCCTATTCCGATTACCGCGAAATGCTGGCGCGGCCCGACCTCGATGCGATCATGATCGCCACGCCCGACCATTGGCATGCGATGGTCGCCGTCGATGCTGCCAAGCAAGGTCTGGACATCTATGGTGAAAAGCCGCTCGCCCGCACCGTGGCCGAACAGCAGGCGATCGTCAAAGCGGTTCAGGCGAACAAGGTCATCTGGCAGACCGGCTCGTGGCAGCGGTCGCAATTGTCGTTCCGGAAAGCTGCTGAAATTGTTCGCAATGGTTTGATTGGCGAGGTCACCCGCATCGAGGTTGGCCTTCCCGGTGGGCACAGTGACAGCGGTGCGTCCCGGCGCTTGCGCGAGGAACTCAGGGCGCTCCCCGGCGGAGTTACCAATCTCTCCCGCGTCACTCCCGACACCGAGTCGTGGAAAGTCGCCGTGGGCACGCCGCCGCCGGAACTCGACTACGAAATGTGGATTGGACCCTCTCAAATGGAACCCTACATCGCGGCGCGCATCCACTGGAACTGGCGCTGGAATTACAACACGGGCGGCGGACAGCTGCTGGACTGGATCAGCCATCATTGCGATATCGCCCACTGGGGCATGGACTGGGACAACAGCGGCCCGTTGGAGGTCGAAGGGCAGGGGGAATTTCCTCCCAAAGATGCGATCTTCAATACGTCTCCGAGATATCGCGTTGAATTGAAGTATCCCAAGAATGTTACGATGGTGATCGCGGGCGGCCATCGCGATATTCGAATGGGCACGAAATGGATCGGAACGGACGGTTGGGTGTGGGTCGATCGCGGCGGTTTCGACGCATCAAATCCCGAGTGGGCGAAGGGCTGGGTGTTGCCGGACGAGTTGCGCAAGGTCAAGCTTTATGAATCGCGCAATCATTACCGCAATTTTCTCGACTGCATCAAGTCCCGCCAGCCGACCATCACCCCCGTTGAAACCGCCCATCACTCTGCTGTGCCCGGGCATCTCGGATTGATCTCTATGATGACGGGGCGAAAGATCCGCTGGGACGTCAAAACAGAAACGATTCAGGACGACGCAGAAGCCAGCAAGCTCCTCACCCGCGGCTATCGCGGGCCGTGGAAACTTTCATGATGTGATTGATGTAAGCGGAGCAGGGGAGACGCCGCACGCATCGGTGCGTTCCGGCGGGCTAACGGGAACAATGGGTAAATCGAGCATGAACGTGGCGCCTTTTCCCGGCCCTTCGCTGCTGCAATGAAGCACCGCGCCCATCTCTTTTGCTGCCAAAGCACCGCTGTGAAGGCCGAATCCGTGGCCGTTTTTGCGAGTGGTGAAACCGTGGCGGAAGATCAACGCCAGGTTCTCCGCAGGAATCCCGACGCCGTTGTCCACGACCGTGATGTGCAGACGCTGCCCTGCATGCATGACCCGCACACGGATTTCTTTATTATCAGAGGCTGAGTCATTGCACGCGTGTTTTGCGTTTCGAATGAGGTTCAGGAGGATTTGCATCACCTTGTGGCGGTCGACCGTGATCTCCGGCAACGGCCGGTGATAGTCGCGAATGAGCGATATACCGTGATGTTCCAGGGATGCTTCATTCATCCGGAGAGCGTCTTCCACTAGGTCAATCACGTTTTCACGCGTCGTCACTCCCGCCACGCGCGCGTAACTCTGCTGCATGGCGACGATCTGCTTGATGTGATCGATGTGTTTGGTCAGCGACTTCAGCTCGTCGATTGCGCCCTCCTGGTCGCGGGCAAGATGTTTCGCGAGACTGCTTAGGTAGGCTGGAAGCTGTTGTCCTTTCGGGTTCGAATTGAAGAACGATCCCAGGTCAGGCTCGTGCTTTTTCAGCAACTCGGCAACCTGTCCGACGTAGCTGACCCTCGACTTTCGAACAAGCTCCGTCAGAATGGTTGTTGAGACATTGACGCTGTTCAGGACATTCCCGACGTTGTGCAGGACGCCGGTGGCGACTTCAGCCATGCCGGCAAGTCGTGAGGCATCCAGCAGTTTCCGGTGGACGCGCTCGACTTCGGTCTGGATCTGTTTGCGCTCTTCAATTTCCTTTTCGAGCAGGCCGGTTTTGACACGGAGTTCAGATGTGCGATGGCGCACCTCCGCTTCAAGCACCTCCTGCCTGCGTTTCATCACTCGAACGCGCCAGGAATAGGTGCCGGCCAGCGTCGTCGCGCATGCCACGGTGCAAAGGACATAAAACCAGGTTGTTTGATAAACGAACGGGAGGAATTCGACCTCAAAGTGATCAGGTGTTCCGCCTGTTCCATCTCCTCCGAAGGCTTCCACGCGAAACGTGTAGCGGCCCGGTTTCAGGTTCGTAAAGAACGCGGAGCGCCGCGTGCCGGCTTGTTCCCAATTTGATTGATAGCCTTCCAGCTGATACCGGAACTGCAGTTTCTGCGGTGTGACAAACGTGGGCGCCGTGAATTGGACCTCCAGCTCGCCGCGCCCCGGCGGCACTGTGAATTTCCGTGTGTGCTGATATTCCACACCGTTGGCACGCACCATTTCAACTCGAACCGGCGGAACGCTCGCCCCGGCCGCGATCCGGTCCGGATCCACCATGATCAAACCTCCCGGACTGGGGAACCAGATCCGTCCATCACTCGTCATGCAGGCGGAGTATTCGGTTTCGCGAGTGTCAGTGGTTTTAACCGATTCGGGACCGTCGTAAGGCACACATTCCACTTCGCCGGTCTCTTCAAGTTTGTTTTTGCGGACTGAGAATATTCCCTGGTTGGATTGAACCCAGAGCCGGTCATGCCTGTCCGCCACAAACGAGCGAATGAAGTTGTCGAGCAGGCCGTCTTCGCGTGTCCAGCTGCGCACCTGGGTCCCTTTAACGCGCGCCAGACCTCCTGCTGTTCCCGCCCAAATAGCGCCCTGGTTGTCCTCCCAAAGCCAGGTGACGGTGTCCGATGGCAGCCCTTGTGCCCTTCCAACGTGCTCGTAATTCCCGTCCTTGACTCGGAACATTCCATTCACGGTGGAAACGAGGATCGATCCGTCTCGCGCGCATCCGAGATTATTGATCCAGTCAAAGGGCGGTTTCGCGTTGTTCCCGAAATCGTATGCCTGGGTTCCATTCGGAGTTACGCGGACGAGTTCGTTGTGAAACGAAGCGATGACGCCCTGGGCGTCTTCAGTTAAGGCCGTTCCCCACTCACCGTGCCAGGTGTGTCTTGCGATCACTTTCCGATCTCGAAATATTTCGACCTCCCGGTTTGCATTGAGCAGATACACATCACCGTCGCGCGCTTCGAGCACCCTTTTAATCCATGTGCTCGACAATCCCGATTCCCCCGAATAGGTCTCGATTTTCGATCCTTCGTAATGCGCGATTCCCGCGCTGGTCCCTGCCCAAAGTCCTCCCCGGGCTGAGGGATAAAGTGCGAGGCTCCACGCTTTCCAGAGACCTTCCTTCGCTGAAAACAATGGCAGTTTCGCATCGGAAAGAAGAGTCACTCCCGTGCGACCACCCACCCAGAGATTCCCGTCCTGGTCCTCGAATAGCGCAGTGACGTAATCATCCGCCAACCCGTCGGTCTGCCGAAGGGATGTCGAAACACCATTCACGAAACGATGAAGGCCGTCAGTTGTGCCGACCCAAAGGACTCCTTTCGAATCCCATAGCAGCTTCGTGATTGCGGCGCCCAGCCATTTGTCAGAAATGGGTCGAAAGGATGCATCGAAGGTATGAAGGCGGCCGTCTGGCGATCCGATCCAGATTTGGCCCGACGCATCCTCGGTAATAGCCCGCGCCGACTGCTCATTCGTCGTTCCCTGGAGACCGAGCCCCGGTTGTTGGCTGTTCCACCAATAGAGGCCGCCACCGTGACTTCCGAGCCAGACGCGTTTGCTCGAGTCCTCGAAGATGGAACCGCACTCGGTGATATTGGTGAATGCCGATACATCGCCGCCTCTTTTCCAGCGATACGCACCCAGGGTCGCCCCAATCCAGAGCGCGCCGTCGCTTGTCTCTAAAAGATCCCTGACGTTCATTCGAGGATCAATCCACGTTTCGTTCGTGAACGCCTCAAATCCCGTGTCGGGACGGTAGTATGCGAGGGTGCCGTTGCGGATCCCGAGCCACAACCCGTCATCCGCGGAACAGGCCAGTGCGGAGATTTCGGAATACTGGAAGTCCCGCGTCATGGGCAACGCGAGGAGTTTGAACTCCAGGCCGTCGTATCGGATCAATCCTTTGCGCGTCCCCATCCATATGAAACCGTCGCGCGTCTGCTTGATCGAACTGATTTCGTAACTGGGAAAACCGCTTTGCGCCGTCCAGGCGCGGCAGATGTACTGGGAGAGGCTTTGATCGGGCGAGAGCGCGAGCGCGGAGAAATGGAGGATCAACTGGATTGCGGTCGATATGACCGTCCAGTGGACGCGGCAACGCGTGCAATGAACGCGCGCAGACCTGAGGAACCAATTCATTTTCGTGCGCGCCAAGCAACGGGTAAACGCTATTCCCCAGAAACATGAATCCGGCGCAGCTACTGAACACGATGTTCGGGCGTCAAATCACATCGGAACATGACACCACCGCTTGAGATCATTTCAACGGAAGGAGCAAGCCGGTCGCCTTCCCTAATGGTCTAGCGTGAGGCGCGCCAGGCCGCCCTGGTCGGCAGGCACTCGCGGTAACCAACGAGAAAATCCTCAGTGCTCGCCGCCGGAACACAGACGGACACAGGCGAGACTGGCTGCATTGATCGGCGACGATCCGGGATAATTCGCATGGACGCACCATTGTGAATTTGAGATTCGGTGGCGGGCTCAGAAAGGAACTGATGATAACCATTCCACGCTCCGGTGATGCGGGCTGCGAAATCGTTTTGGCTTCTTCTATACGGACGCCTCCGGGCACTCCTGTCCGCCCGCATCGTTCGGCGATCAATTCCGTTCTGCTGTGTGAACGCTGCGTTCCACGGCCGCACCTTCGCCGTTGCGCAGGCTGGGGCATCGCACATGGAACATGTGGTGACGTTCAAGCGCCGTTCGCTGGCAATACCCCCGTTTGATCCCCGCCGGAAAGAACCATGGACCGCAGCCGAACTCAAATTAGTTGGAACGATGCCCGACGAGGAGGTGGCCCGCAGAACGGGGCGTTCGGTTGGTGCGGTCGGCCGCCGCCGTGGTCAGAGCCAGCCGCAGGAACCGGGATCGAAGATTGAACCCTGGACCTCCGAGGAAGACAAACTTCTGGGCACGGTCACCGACAGGGAAGCGGCACGGTTGCTGGATCGGAGTGTGGCGGCGGTCTCGCATCGCCGCGCCCGGTTGGGAATTCCCGCGCGGCATCCAAAGGCAACGCGCCGCTGGACGCGGGATGAGGAGAAATTGCTAGGTACTCAGCCTGATCCTGAAATTGCGCGCCGATTGAACCGCACAACGAAAAGTGTCCTTCACCGCCGCACCCGTCTGAAAATTCCACCATGGCGGCCAGCCTGGAATCTCAAACTCCCAACCAAATAATCGTGAACCTGCACAATGAACCGCATCTACCAAGGAAAAGTCAGCCAAGCAGAACTCCTCGACGCGAAGGGGAACGCCATCGAACCACAGCCGCAGGATTGGGATGGGGAATCCGCGCTCTGGGATCACCATGCGCTGTTTCAGGATGCGGTGAATCACAACACCCTTGCCTTGGCGGCAATGGCAGTGGGCGTGGCGGGCAATGGTGAGCGAGAGAGCGCAGTGCAAGCTTGGGCCAAGGAAGTGCGTGATTCGTGGATGACGGCACGGCGCAAGGCTGTCGTGTTTGACGGACCGCACCAGCGCGTTGCGCCGCTGCTTGGCCTCGATCCAGTGGCGAGCGACTTCGACGCTTGCGCGGCACGGATTCTCGCCGGGAGCAAGGCGACAAAAGAACAAATGGCGGCGGCACTGTTACAGTTACTTGAGGAGGCGAACGCGAGCGACTTGAGCCAGCTTGCGAACGATCGCCTCGGTTGGTTTTGCAGCCCGAAAGGAAAGAACGACAAGACTTCAAAATCCATCGTTGCGGTGCAGGAGACGAAAATGATTGCGGCCATCAAGGCAGTGCATGGTGCCAGCGACACTGAACTCGAAACTGTCGCGTCATCTTTTGAACCCGGCTACTTCGTGACGCAGTTTCCAAAGGAGAGGATGACTGGGGTCGAATCCCGTGCGGAAGCGGAGCGGCAATTCGACATGGCGGCCAAGAAGCACACCGCTCTCATGGGGCTTCGCGAGAGGTTCTGTGTTCGACTCGCCGAGATAGCCGACGGCCTTTCCCTTGCTCGTCTCGGGCGCAGGTCAAAGGGCGCATATCCGTTGGCGGTGGTGTTCAAGCTGTTCCCGATTGCACCTGTAGCTGCGGTTTTTCGCGAAGCAACAGCAACGATGGCAAAGAGGCGGCCTTCGGCAGCAGGTGCCGACAGGATTGCCGAGGCGCGGGTGGACGACACTCCCGTGTTTGAATACTTCACCAACCGAGTTCTCAATCGGGACGTGAACAACGACAATGCTGCCGTGTGGGGTGAGTTCGATCACGCTGCGTTTGTTGAGGCCATCAAATCTCCTCACCGCTATTTTCAAGACACACAAAAGCGTGAGAAGGCGGCGGACGAGTTGCGGACAAAGCTGGTTGCAATGGAAGGCGAGGGCGGAAAGCTTGATGACGAGAACGACGAAGATGAGAGGGAGGGGCGGGCGATAGGTTTCGCAGGTGATTCGAGGATCACACTTATCACGAAGCTCGTTTTCAGCACGCATTACGTCGGTGAGGAGGGCGACCATCACTCGGAGGTTGCGCTGCGTCCGTTCATTCGCGATGTGCTCACGCAGGCCGGTATCAAGGTCGAGCCAAACCGCCCCGAATACACCATCCAGGAGCGCACGCTGCGCGGCTGGGGCGAAGTGCGAAAGAAATGGCGCACACTTGCTGCGAAAGGTCCGGTGACGGAGCAGCAACTCCTCGCCGCGCAGGCGGAGGAACAGGGTAAACACCGCGATGACTACGGCAGTGCCTCACTCTACACAGCGTTGGCAAAACCGGAGTTCCATCCAGTCTGGATGGAACCAGGCGCGGACAAACCGAAGTGGCACGCCGACGATCCGCTGCGGGCTTGGTGCGCCTACCGGGAACTTCGTTTCGAACTGGCCGACAAGACGCGGCCAATCCGCTTCACGCCCGCGCATCCGGTCGAGTCGCCGCGTTATTTCATCATTCCGAAAGCTGGACGCTTCGGCACCGAGCATCTACCCGGCAGGCTCGCGCTCACTTGCGGCATCGTGTGGAGAACGGAGCACGGCTTGGAGCCGTGCGCGGTGCGGCTGACGTATTCCGCCCCGCGTCTTTGTCGCGATGAGTTGCGTTCGGACGGTGATGCAAACCTAGCCGCTGTGAATTGGCTCCAGCCGATGATGAAGGCGCTCGGCATCCCGAATTCCGACATGCAGGATTTTTCCAATTGCCGCGTGACGCTTCAGCCGTCCGGGCCGAAGAACATCCAACTCACATTCCCGGTCGAGATGGAGGTAGGGAAACTCCAGGCTGCGCTGAAACACAAAGAGCGATGGAGCTACCAAGCATCGGGAAAGGCCGGGCAGATGAACTTCGCCCAGTTCAACTACTCCGCTGAAGAGCCGCGCTATGAAGTCTCGTTACGCTGGCCGAGTGATATTCAGCATTCCAAAGATGCCGGCCAACCGAGGAAGCGAGAACCCGAGCCGTGGCACCAAAAGTTCGACTCCTTCACTTGTCTCGCCACCGACCTCGGCCAGCGCGATGCTGGAGCGTTTGCATTGCTAGACGTGAAGGCGAATTCCGACTTCAACGGGAAGCCGTTTCGGTTCATTGGCGAAACGCCAGGCAAGCAGTGGCGGGCTCGTCTTGCAGCGAGCGGGATTTTCCGTCTACCAGGCGAAGACCGCAAGGAGTGGCGCGCGCCTACGCGTGCGGAAGAGCAGCGCGGCGAAAGCGGTTTTGCATTCCGGCCCGAGTTGTGGGGTGAGCGCGGGCGGGCAGCAACTCCCCACGAGACAGAGGATTGTGCGCGGCTGCTCGCAGCATTTGCCTGTGCCGAGGTGGACTTGATGCCGGATGACTGGCGCACTTCGCTTTCCTTCCCCGAGCGGAACGACAAGTTGCTTCGTGCCGCCGGCCGCGCGCAGTCGCGTGCGGCGCGGCTGCATCGCTGGTGCTGGTTCCTCACCGACGAAAAGCTCAAGGGCAGAGTCGAGGGCATGCTGAAGGAAATCGCGGAACTCGAAGACGAGTGCTTGCTGCCGGATACAACAAAGAAGCTCGCCACGGCCGAAAAGACAAAGGAACTGGTGGTCGCGCTGTCTGGCGAATTGCGCAGTTTGCGGGACAAACTGCCCGGCCTGCTTGTCCGTGTTGCCAATCGCTGCGCGCCATTGCGCGGACGCTCGTGGCACTGGGGCGCACATCCACGCAAACCCGACGATTGTTTTCTTCTCTCGCAGGAAGGCTCCGCGTGCCCGAACGCAAAGCAGCGCCGGCCCGATGCCACCGAGCGCGACGTGACGTGGATTCGGGGGCAGCGCGGCCTCTCTTTCGAGCGCATCGAGCAGATTGAATCGTTGCGCCAGCGTTTCCAGTCGTTGAATCAAGTGATGCGGCGTGACATCGGCAGCCCGCCAAAGAAGCGGCGTGATGACGCCATTCCCGATCCGTGCCCCGACCTGCTCGACAAGCTCGACGCTTTGAAAGAGCAGCGCGTGAACCAGACCGCGCACATGATCCTCGCCGAGGCCCTCGGCGTGCGGCTTGCGTCGCCGCCAGCGGACAAGGCGCGCTTGCGTGCCGAGTGCGACCAGCACGGCGTCTATGTCCGCATACGTCCGCCGGTGGATTTCATCGTCATCGAAGATCTATCGCGCTACCGGGCCAGCCAGGGTCGCGCGCCGCGTGAGAACTCACGGCTGATGAAGTGGTGTCACGGCCAGGTTCGCGGAAAGCTCAAGCAACTCTGCGAAGTCTTCGGACTGCCTGTCGTGGAAGCGCCCGCCGCTTGGAGTTCCCGTTTCTGCGCGCGGAGCGGGGTGCCGGGCTTTCGTGCCGTGGAGGTTCATCCCGCGATGAAAGATTCCGCGCCCTGGCGCTGGCATCTGGAACGGCTGGCGAAATACGAGCATGACGCGAAAGCAAATCCGCTCAAGCCGAAGGCGCTTCGAGAATGCCGTGCGGTGCATGAGCTTTTCCGACAGCTCGACGAACTCAACGCAAGCGTGGATCGCACTGCGCTACGTCCAAAATGGCGCACACTTCTTGCACCTGTCGCGGGCGGCCCTATTTTCGTTCCACTCTACGACCGTGCGCTTCTCGCCTCTGGCGAGACACTCCAACCTGCTGTTGTGCAGGCAGACATCAATGCCGCCATCAACCTCGCTCTGCGCGCCATCGCTGACCCGCGACTATGGAGCATCCACCCGCGACTTCGCACTGCCCGCACTGAGGCTGAGGCGAAAAGCGGTGTGAAAAAGGGCGCGCGGAACAAGGTTGCGGTGACGGAACCAGCACCGGATGGCACGTTGCTTTTCTTCACGCGCGAGAAGCGAAAGTTTGGCGAGAAGCAGCAGCGGCTCACCGTGCCCAGCCCATCGAAAGAACTGCGGGAAACCACCGGTTCACCAAACTTTTTCGCCTTCCTGGCAGATCGCCGTCGAGAGGCAGGGGAGGCATTCCTGCCCGAAGGTGACGTGCGCCTTCTCAGCGGATCGAAACTTTGGGGCACCGTGAAGGCATTGCAGTGGTGGCGCTGCACGATGCTGAACAAGCGCCGCGGCAAACACCAGTTATGAGCGACGCGCCCGTTCAAACCCAAGGCGGATTGGAACCGCAACCGTCGTTGCCGGTGCGGCGGCGCCACAAATTCATCTATTGCCCGCAGGAGAAGCGCTCATCGAAAGTCGTCCACGTTCAATCCGCTTCCTTCGATGATGCTCTTGAGGGTGCCGATCGGAATGGGTTTGTTGCCGTGCATCGCGACAATCACTTGCCATCCACAAACTGGAAAGCGTTCGCTCACGTGAGCGCGACTTCCACCACTTTAGCGCCTGCGGGAATTGAATCAGGCGACGGTTCGAACCACAGTGCCAACGCTTCTTTCGCGTTGCGAATGGCCTCCTCCTCACTATCGCCAGCGGAGGCACAACCAGGTAGTTCTGGGAAGAACGCGGACCAGCGTTTCGTTTCCTGGTCGTGCTCCACGACCAATCGCAGTTTCATAGCGGGAAAGATAGGCGCGCACAGGACCGCGGACAAGGCAGCAGTCCCTTTGATTCTGAAACCATCGAAACCAGGACACCAGGCCCTGGCACACGCTGTCAGGCCATGAGCGACGCTCCGGTTCAAACCCAAGGCGGACTGGAATCGCAGCCGCCGTTGCCGGTGCGTCGGCTTCACAACTTCATCTATTGCCCGCGCCTATTTTATTTCCAGTGGGTTGAAAACATTTTCCAGGAGGATGCGGACACCGTGGCGGGCAGCCATGTTCATCGCAACGTGGATGCGCCGTCCAGGCTGGACGATCCAAAGGAACTCGGTCTGCCGGAAGGCGCAAAGCTCCGCAGCCTGCGCCTGGAAAGTGAGTCGCTCGGGCTCATCGGCGTGGTGGACATTGTCGAAGGCGGGCTGGACGGCGCGGAGATCATTGATTACAAACGCGGTTCAGCCCGGCGCGATTCCGAAGGCGAGCGCGTGGCCAAGGAACCGGACGCCATGCAGGTTGCCGCACACGCGCTGCTCTTGCGCGAACATGGCCTCAATGCGGTCAGTGGAGCAATCTATTACGCGGCGGACAAGCGCCGCGTGCCGGTGGAATTGACGGAGGAATTGTTTGCCAAGGTCAGGACTTCTATTGAGGATGCAAAGCGTATTGCCCGCAGCGGAACCTGCCCGCCGCCGTTGAAGAACGATGCGCGCTGTCTGTACTGCTCCGCGTATCCAATTTGTCTGCCCAACGAATCGCATTGGTGGGCGAAGGCGAAAAAAGCCGTCGCCACCGACAAGCAGCTTCATTTCGGCTTCTCCCCATTCGCTGCATCCAACGAAGACGCCGTACGGGATCGCATCCTGGAGGCTTTGGACTTTGCCGCCGAATCCGGCAAGGGCGCGCCGACATTGGAACCGCCGCGGCCTGGCGGTGACGACAGCGAAGTCCTGGTGGTGCAGACGCCCGGCGCGCAGATCGGACAGAGGGGCGAGCAGTTGATCGTGAGCGTCAAGGGCGAGGATATGCGCAAGATTCCAAGTCAGCAGGTCCGCGCGATCTTTTGCTATGGCGCCGTTCAGATCACCGCGCAGGCCGTTGAAACATGTCTCGATCTGGGGATTGATGTTTCCTACTTCTCCCCCGCTGGACGTTTTCTTGGGCTTCTGCGCGGGTTGCCGGCCAGCGGGGTGGATGCGCGGCGCGGCCAGTATCGGCTGTTTGAGTTGCCAGGCGTCCGCCTGCAGCTCGCGAAGGAATCGATTCGCGCCAAGATTCACAACCAGCGCGTCATGCTCATGCGCAATGGCGAGGTGCCGGATCGCGTGTTGAAGCTCATGGCAGGTTTCCGCGACGCCGCGGCGTCCGCCCGTGATTTGACGGAATGCTCGGCATCGAAGGCAGCGCCGCCGCACTCTACTTCGAGCAATTCGAATCGATGTTGAAACAGCGCGACGACTGGAAATTCGACTGGCGCGGGCGGAATCGACGGCCGCCGCGCGACCCGGTAAACGCGCTGCTGTCTCTGGGATATTCCATGCTCGCGAAGGAACTGACGGGAGTCTGCCACACGGTGGGATTGGATCCGTTTCTTGGTTTCATGCACCAACCGCGTTACGGGCGTCCCGCGCTGGCGCTGGATCTGATGGAGGAGTTTCGACCGCTCATTGCGGACAGTGTTGCCATCTCATTGATCAATCGCAGCGAACTCGGCCCGGAAGATTTTATTCGCAATGCCAATGGAACATTCCTCAACGACCGTGGAAGGAAAGCGTTTTGGGAAGCATGGTTTCGCAGACTGGATGCGGAGGTGAGTCATCCGGAGTTCAGCTACAAAATGGCCTATCGCCGGATGCTGGAAGTGCAGGGCCGCCAGTTGTGGCGTTTCGTTCGCGGGGAAGCGACGGCATATCACGGTTTCACAACACGCTGACACGTTGCACGTGAACCGCCGATGGCAAATGGCAGATGGCAGATGGAGCAGCAAAAGGTGCCGATGAAGTCGCTGAATCCAACGATCTTGGACCCGTTGGCCATTTGTACTATGCCATTGGTCATGGCGAACGAAGTGAGCGCATGAGCCGAATCCGTTATCTGGTCAGCTACGACATCAGCAATCCTAAACGGCTGCGACGGGTGGCAAGGGTGTTGGAAGGGTTCGGAGTTCGGCTGCAATACTCGGTTTTTGAATGTCCTCTGGACGGGACGCGGCTGGCTATGCTTCAGGCGGCTCTGCAGCCGATCATCAAGGAAGATGAAGACCAGGTGCTCTTCGTTTCGCTCGGGCCGAGTTCGGGGGATGCGAGTTTGATCATTGATGCCCTGGGCCTGCCCTATGTAGTGCGCTCGCGGGTGACAATTATTTAAGCTGACCGGAGCTTTCGCCGCATTTTTGAAAGTCGAGATTGACGAACCGGGCCAAGCTTGCTGTTATTTCGCCGGGGATTCCCCACCGACCATCAACCTTCCGCCATTGGGTTGACATGTTTTTTGAAATCGCGAACGACTGCGCCTGATTTTTGCGGCCACGCGGTTCGAGTGCGGCAGTGCTGGCGCTCGCCCGCACGGACGCTCGCATAGTAGATTTCCACACATTCGGAGGCGTTTATGCACAAGGACTGCTGAACCTCCATATGATTCCCGGCCAGAGCTGCCTTGCGCTCGCAAAAATGCAAGGCAGACGCTGGCCTTCAACAGGTTCCGTGGCGTGACTCGCAGTCTCCGCGCTTTCAGGAATCGTGAGGCGGTCTGGGGATTCTCGAAGCGGAGCGTCTTCGACTTCCACCGTCTTCCCCCATTAAAGAATCGTAACGCGTGGACCCCTGCGGGCATTTGGCAAGCAGCCAGGTAATAATCCGTTTTTTCCGGACATGCAGGCTTTAGCGAGTGCGGCGCACTGGGTGTCGGGGTCGTTGGTATGCTGGGGCAACCGAAAGATAACGTGTCCTTCCGGACATCAAAATCATTGCAATTTGCTGGCGGGCGCAGGAGGAAACCTTTGCCCTGTGCCGTTTGTCCTATTGGAGATCCGATGGCCTTGCTTTAGCGTCGGCGGCACCCGATGTGTCGCAGCCGCTTTTTGCCTTGCGTGAACCAGCCTGACGTTACGTTCAGCTGGAAGAAATCCAATCAGCTGTCGCCTTGCCGCCCCTGTAGCATCTACAACCCGACATCCAAAATCGTTCCCTTCCTAGCCCAACAATGAACCCAAAGCTATATCTCCTGGCGCTGGCCTCCCTCGTAATGGCTGCCCACCCTTGCGCCGCGCAGACAAATGCGCCAGCCGACGATTGGAAGCCCGCGACATCCAATCAGCGGGGGAAAAATTATCCGCAGGTCAACTCTGAAGGACGCGTCCGCGCGCGAGTGATCGCGCCGCAAGCGCACAGCGTCGCGCTCGACATCGGAGGCGTGAAGTATCCGCTCGCGAAGGGCGAAGATGGCGCGTGGATCGGCGATTCCAATCCGCAGGACGAAGGGTTTCATTACTACCAGCTGGTGATCGATGGCGCACAGGTGCCCGATCCGAACAGCCTTTACTATTATGGCGCAAGCCGCTGGGGCAGCGGTGTTGAAGTGCCTGCGCAGGACCAGGAAATCTATGCGTTGAAGAACATTCCGCATGGCCAGCTTCGGGAAGTTCTGTTTTATTCCGCCAGCGCGAAGACCAACCTGCGCTGCTTCGTTTACACACCGCCTGATTACGACAAAGACACCACAAAGCGCTATCCAGTCCTGTATTTGCAGCATGGCGGTGGCGAAGATGAAACGAGCTGGGGACGCCAGGGTTGTGCGGGACTTATCATGGACAACATGATCGCATCGGGGAAGTCGAAGCCGTTTATTATTGTAATGGCGAACAGCTACGTTCCGGGAACGAGCTTTGGTTTTGGGGGCACCAATCAACCCGCTGCAACCAACAGCTCGTACTCCCGCTCCATCTCTGGCCCCGGCGGACGCAGCTATAATCCCGCCGCCTTTGCGCAAATGCTCGTTGAAGACTTGATCCCCTGCATTGATGCGAACTTCCGCACGCGGGCCGATCAGCCGAATCGCGCGATGGCAGGCTTTTCAATGGGCGGCATGCAGACCCGCGCGATCGCGCTGGCGAATCTCGACCGCTTTTCGCACATCGGAATCCTGAGCGGCGGGAGCATTGCGCTTGCGGACATCCCCGACCTCGCGGCGTTCAAGCAGAAGGTAAAGTGCGTTTTCGTCAGCTACGGCAGTCGCGAAAACGGGAGAACGTCGGCCAAACCAAACGTCGAAGCACTAAACCAGGCGGGAACCAAAAGCGTTTACTACGAATCGCCAAACACGGGTCACGAGTGGCAGAGCCTGCGCCGGAGTTTGTATCAATTCGCACCGATGCTGTTTCAGAATTAAGCGTTCCAAACGTTCGTACGCTACAACCGCCATCCCAAAACAAATCGATCGCAATGAGAACCCTGATACTGTTGCTCGTCTTTCTCACACTCCCCTGCAGGATCCTGGCAGCGGACGTGACGGGTACCTGGAAATCTGAATTCGATTCTCAGATCGGGCATCAGAAATACACGTTCACGCTCAAGCAGGAGGGCGCCGCGCTGACGGGCAAAGCCAGCTCCGAAGTCGATGACCGCAAGCGCGAAGCGGAACTCAGGGACGGCAAGGTCGATGGCGGCAATGTCTCCTTCGTGGAGCCGCTTTCGATCCAGGAAAACGAGATTCGCATTGTCTACACAGGGAAACTTTCGGCCGACGGGAATGAAATCAAGTTCACGCGTGAAGTGGGAGATTTCGGCAAGACCGAGATTGTTGCAAAGCGAGAGGCTGCTGGCGGCGCTGCAGCTACCGCTCCGAAGGCGATCCGCATCAAGGCGGGTGCCATCTCACCGGTCACGGATGCGGATGGAAATGTTTGGCTTGCTGATCAGGGTTTCCAAGGGGGCGAGATCACGGAGCGCCCGGACGTTCCCATCGCTGGCTCAAAGAGCCCGGCGCTCTATCGCTCGGAACATTACAGCATGGAATCCTTCTCGTGGCCTGTGCCAAACGGGAAGTATGTTGTGAAGCTTCATTTCGCCGAAACCTTCGAAGGAATCAACGGCCCGGGTGAACGCATCTTCTCCTTCAACGTCCAGGGGAAAGAGTTCAAGAATTTTGACGTCATGGCCGTGGCTGGCGCCCATTCCAAGGCTTACGTCGAGACCGTGCCGGTCGAAGTCACTGACGGCAAAATTACGATTACATTTACGCCGCAGGTTGAAAACCCCCAGATCTGCGCGATCGAGATCATCCCGCAGGATGGCCAGGTGATCCCTGCGGCGACTTCCTCCTCCACCGCAGCGCAACCGGCGACGCAAACGGCCTCGACCTCGGCTCCGACGCCAGCTGCCACATCGACTGCAACCTCCACGTCCACAGGCCCAATCGTTCTGAATATCGATGCCAGCAAGGTCACAGGCAAGGTCAGCCCGATGCTTTACGGCTTGATGACTGAAGAAATTAATTTTGCGTACGAAGGGGGGCTTTACGCGGAGCTGATTCGAAATCGCTCGTTCAAGGCCGATGCCATCGTGCCGCGTGTGAGTCCAACCAATTACGTTGCGGGAGAGTATCTTCCAGTCACGTTTGCGGCCAATACAAAGCCGAGATTCTGGACCGAGGTTGGCGGTGCCTCGATGGTGCTGGATACGAACACACCGTTGAACGAATTCTTGAACGTCAGCCTCAAGCTCGACGCTTCGACGGCATCGCCAACTTCTCCCGCAGGTGTGGCGAACGGCGGCTTCTGGGGGATTCCTGTGAAGCCCAGCACCACATATCGCGTGACGTTCTTTGCCAGGGCAGTTGATGGCTTCAAAGGGCCAGTAACGGTGAGCCTCGCCAGTGCGGATGGCCAGACGACGTTCGCGAGTGCGAAAGTCTCGGGGTTGACCGGCAAGTGGAAGAAGTTCGAAACAACGCTCAAGACCAGGCGCGTCGCGGAGTCGAAAGACAATGTCTTCAAGCTCACAACGAGCACGCCGGGAACGTTGTGGCTGCAAAACGTCTCGCTCTTCCCGCCCACCTACAAGAATCGCGAGAACGGATTTCGTCCTGATCTCATGCAGTTGATGGCCGACATGAAGCCGAAGTTCCTGCGTTTTCCCGGCGGGAATTATCTTGAAGGCAATGCCTTCAATCAACGGTTCATCTGGAAGGAAACCATCGGGCCGGTGGAGCGGCGCCCGGGTCATCCGAGTCCCTGGGGATATTGGTCGACCGACGGGATGGGATTGCTCGAGTTTGCGGAATGGTGCGAAGACATCGATGTGGAGCCGATCCTTGGCGTGTTTGCGGGGTATTGCCTTGGCCGTGGCGGGGTCATCCCGACTGGTCCTGCGCTCGAACCTTATGTGCAGGAGGCGCTCGAGGAAATTGAGTATCTCATCGGCGACTCCAAAAGCACCAGGTGGGGCGCGCAGCGCGCGAAGGACGGCCATCCCAAGCCGTTCAAGCTTACTTACGTTGAGGTGGGCAATGAGGATTTCTTTGATCGCAGCGGCAGCTACGACGGCCGCTTTGCGCAGTTTTACGACGCCATCAAAAAGAAATATCCACACCTGCAGGTGATTTCTTCCGTCGGCTATGAGCAACCAAGGAACCTGTGGGTCAAGAGCCGCACGCCAGACTTGGTGGACGAACACTTTTACCGCAACATGGAAGAAATGATGGCCCAGTCGTTCCGCTACGACACGTATTCGCGAACGAATCCGACGAAGATCTTCGTCGGGGAATGGGCGACGCGGGTGGGTTCACCAACCCCGAACATGGCTGGCGCGCTGGGCGATGGCGCATGGATGACCTGCATGGAGCGCAATTCCGACATCGTTCTGCTCTCGTGTTACGCGCCACTGTTCGTGAATGTGAGCCAGTTGACGGGGAACGGACGTTCGATGCAGTGGAGCTCCGACCTGATCGGTTACGATGCGTTGAACAGCTATGGTTCGCCTGCGTATCACGTTCAAAAGATGTTCAGCACGCTGCATGGAAACGAGATTCTCGCGGCCGATTCGGAGAACATCCCCATGCGCACTTGGGAACGGCGGGGTCGCGGCGGTGCGTCCGGGACGTCGGAGCAGTTGCGGGAAGTCTTCTTCAACGCCACACGGGCTGCGAAGAGCAAAGTGATTTATCTTAAAATCGTGAACACCGCTGGAGCGCCTCGTCAGATCAACGTTCAAATCAAAGGTACGAAGACGATCAGTTCCAAGGGTGAAGCGGTGGTGCTGTCAGCCAGCAAAATCGACGACACCAACAGCATCACTGAGCCAGACAAAATCGTGCCCCGAACCGAAACGTTCGATGGGTTGAGCGCCAACTTCAGCCGCGAGTTCCCGGCGTATTCCGTTACAGTGCTGAAACTGAAGTCCAGGTAACCGCCAGTTGGGCGCGTTTCTAGCGGCGATAAATATCACGGCCATGCAAGTCGGAAACTTGCCGGATACACAAGTTTGGAAACCTGCGTTGCGACAATTTTGAACATGAAAACGGCAATCCTAATTACATTCCTCGTGACCGGCCTGACAGCTTTTGGCCAAACCAATGACGTTATCCTGGAGGACTTCAAGCCGTCGGTGTTGAACCAGCCAGGGCAACTTTACCCGCAGGTCAATTCCCAGCGCTATGCGCGGTTTCGCGTCGTGGCACCCGGCGCCCAAAGCGTCCGGGCGAGCCTTGGACTCGGCGGACGCGGCGGCACGACGCTCACGAAGGCGGAGGACGGTGTCTGGGTGGGGACGACTGCCGGGCCGTTGGACGAAGGGTTTCATTATTACCGCCTCACCGTTGACGGCGGTTCATTCAATGATCCTGGCGCGTTGAATTTTTACGGTTCCACGCGGTGGGAAAGCGGCATTGAAATCCCAGCGCATGACCAGGATTTTTACGCGCTTAAGGATGTGCCTCATGGCCGGATTCAAATGGTGCTCTTCCCGTCGAAGATCACCAATTCGGTGATCGCCCGGCCCGCCTACGTTTACACCCCGCCCGATTACGACAAGGACCCAAGCAAGCGCTACCCCGTCCTCTACTTGCAGCATGGCTGGGGCGAAAACGAATACGCATGGTGGAATCAAGGCCGCGCGAATCTGATCATGGATAACCTGATCGCAGAGGGTAAGTGCAAGCCGTTCATCATCGTAATGACCTACGGCTTGACCAACGAAGGACCGGGCCCCGGTGCTCGACGCGGAGCAAGGCCGGACGCCGCGGGTACGAACGCCGCGCCTGGCGGCACCAACGCGCCTGTTGCTGGAGGTCCAGGCAGGACCGCGGGGGCGAATCCGTTTGCGGCCGCAGCGGCGGTTTTCGAGAGTGTCCTTGTCGGCGAGTTGATCCCTTACATCGATGCCAGCTTCCGTACGCTCACCGATCAACCGAATCGCGCAATGGCGGGCCTTTCCATGGGCGGAATGCAAACGAAGATGATCACCCTGAAGAACCTGGACAAGTTTTCGCACATCGGCCTGTTCAGCGGCGGCGTCATCACTCCGGCAGACGTGCAAGCCGCGCCGGAATTCAAAGACAAAGTGAAGGTGGTGTTTGCGAGCTGCGGCAGCCGCGAGAATCCGCAGAACATCCGCTCGAATCACGAGGCTCTCAAGGCAGCCGGCATTAAAAATACCGCATACGTGTCGCCCGAAACGGCGCACGAGTTCCTGACCTGGCGGCGCAGCTTGCGTGAATTCGCGCCGTTGCTGTTTGCGAATTAGGCTTTTCAGCTGCAATGCAGGAAAGACCGGCGGTAAAGGCCTACGACGAATGTCGTATTACATACCCTGCGGGCTGACCTATAGTCGCGGCATCAGCATCGGAACCCACAATTCACCAACAACCCTATTATGAACCCTTCGAATCGCGGTCTGTTCTCACAGCTCAGAAATCGGCGCGGTCTGGCGATTTCCGCTGTCGTCGCCCTTGGGGCAACGTGTTCCACCTTTGGCGTGGACGTCACGGTATCCGGAATCAGCCAGGAGCGTAATCAGGACATCCTCAATTTCCTCCAGCAGAACTTTCAGGATGTGAACATTACCTTCGGAGACTACAGCAATCCCGCCAACATTCCCGCCGGCACCGACTTGTTTGTCGTCGGACGAATCGTGTCCAGCAGTGCTTATGGCAATGCCGCGAATGCCGCGATTTTTAATGGTCTCAGTATTCCAGTTGTCTCGCTCACGAGTTATGTGACTCGTCCCGATGGTGACCGCTGGAATTGGCACTCGGGTGGTGTGGCAAACGGCGGGAATGTGAGTGGCAGCGAAACCACGATCACCCTCGCGGGCCAAAACGCTTTCGGAGCGTCGGGCACGGCTGATTGGTGGACGGTCACCGATGCCGGCTCGGGCTTTAACGCTGCTGGCACGGGGACCGTTGGAACGGGCGACAT
This sequence comes from Verrucomicrobiia bacterium, assembly GCA_035629175.1. NCBI lineage: Bacteria > Pseudomonadati > Verrucomicrobiota > Verrucomicrobiia > Verrucomicrobiia bacterium. The sequence goes on from DASPIL010000062.1 coordinate 44,067, forward strand.
CCTAGCGACGATGGGTGGGAACATTCTCGCCGCGGGCTGGGATGCCGGAGACACGTCCGCGGGCGGTGTCGTCTTCTCTTCCAGCCGCCTGTTGTTCAACCTTCCGGATTCCGATCCCAACGCCGGCAACGGAGTGGTCCCTGACACCGCGGCCGGCCGGCAGGCGTTCATCGATGCGTTTGAGACCTACACGCCGCTCGTTGCCATTCCGGAGCCATCTGCAATGGCGCTGTTTGGCATCGGAGCCGCAACCGTGGCCTTCATGGTCCGCCGTCGCCGCAGCTAGGATTTATTCCCCCGACCAACAGCCGCTGTCGCGAGGCAGCGGCTGTTTGCATTCGGGGGTCTCACGGTGAGTGCCTGCCCGTAGGATAATCGTCGTATTCCTTGTCACGAGGCAAACGGCCATTCTTCGCGCAAATGCAAGAGACATTTCCAACCCGCTGCGTGCGGCGCAATGAAACGGCTTTCTTCGGAACCCTTCGTCAACCCAGCTTCTGGTTTGCGGCCGCAATGCTGGCAATCGTCACCCCAGCATTGACGGCGCAGGAAGTCGCAAGCCCGGGCCGGAATGTGGTGGCAAATGTTGCGCTCACCAACGGTGCCCTCACGTATGACGTCCGCCTGCGCGGCAAAACGTTTCTCGAACCCTCGCCGCTTGGACTGGAAACAAGCATTGGCAGTTTTGCATCGGGCCTGGCGTTGGCCGGGTCAGAGATCAGGTCGCTGGATGAAGCCTATGAACTGCCACACGGGAAAGTCAGGCGCGTGCACTACAAGGCAAACGAGCTGACGAGTCGTTTCACGAATGCGCAGAACGATTCATTGGAAGTGATTTTCCGCGTCAGTGACCGGGACGTCGCCTTTGCGTATCGGATTTCGTCCTCGCGCAAACGACGGGTTGTGATTCAGCGCGAGCTCACCGGTTTCAAATTGCCTTCCACCGCCACCGCATTTGTCACGCCTCAGGTGCGATGGGGCGGGGGATTCGCCGCTTCCAAGCCGAGTTACGAAGAGGCGTATATGATGGAGGTGGCGGTTGGCACGAAGTCGCGGACGACGCTTGGCTTCACGTTTCCAGCGCTCTTTCGGAATGCCGACGCAGGCTGGATGCTGATTTCAGAAACGGGAGTTTCATCCGGTTACGCGGGAACGCGATTGAGTGACCCAACGTCCGACGGCCTTTATTCCGTCGCATTTCCAGATGCTGCGGAGAATGGCGGGGTGGGAGACGCGACGGTTTCCGGCGCGTTGCCGTTGCTGACTTCCTGGAAGACAATCACGGTTGGAGAAACGCTTGCCCCGATTGTTGAAACCACGGTGGCCACCGACGTCGTGAAGCCGCTGTATGAACCATCGCAGGTCTATCGGCCGGGCCGCGCCACCTGGAGCTGGCTCTTGTGGCAGGATCCAAGCATGAACGTCGCGGATCAGCAACGATTCATCAAACTCGCTGCTGACCTCGGCTAGGAGTACATGTTGATCGACGCGTTTTGGGACCAGAAGATCGGGCGCGAAAAAATGGCGGATCTGGTCCGGGAAGCCCGTGCGCAAAAAGTCGACGTGCTGCTCTGGTACAATTCCAATGGCTCGTGGAACGACGCCCCGCAAACGCCATTGCACGGCATGGACACCGCGCCCGCGCGCCATCGCGAAATGGCCTGGATGAAATCGATCGGCGTCAAGGGGATCAAGGTGGATTTCTTCGGAGGAGACAAACAGGTGACGATGAAGCTCTACGAGGACATTTTGACCGACGCCAACGTGCATGGGTTGCACGTAAATTTCCACGGCGCGACGCTGCCTCGCGGGTGGGAAAGGATGTATCCCAATCACATGACGAGCGAAGCCGTGACGGCTTCCGAGAACCTCGTCTTCAGCCAGGGCTTCGCGGATCGGGAAGCGTTCAACAGCACTGTGTTTCCGTTCGTTCGCAATCCTGTGAGTGCGATGGATTACGGCCCCCTCGTGCTGAACAAGCGATTCTCGCGGGACCAGCGCCGCGGCACGGAACGCAAGACGACGGACGCGTTCCAGCTTGCGACGGCCGTGCTGTATCAGTCGCCAGTGCAGCACTTTGGCCTGGCGCCAAACAACCTTGAGGAACAGCCTGCGCACGTGATCGATTTCTTGAAGCGCGTGCCGGTTGTCTGGGACGAGACGCGCTTCGTGGACGGGTACCCCGGCCGCTTCGCCGTTCTTGCGCGGCGGTCAGGGGAGCAATGGTATGTGGCCGCCACACACGCCGGGCGGGAGCGACGGGAGTTGACGATCTCGTTGCCGTGGCTGGAGGGAAAGACACTTTCCTTGATTCACGATCAATCGGATCGATCGGCGGGGATCAAGCAGGTGACCGTTCATCGTGACGGCGTCGTGCCGCTTGTGCTGGAGCCGGGCGGCGGCGCGGTTTTGTTCCAATGACAATCGAGGTCCTCGCATGAAACCAAACTCTGGCGCATCGAAGTACCACGTTCTCACCGCCGTTCTGTGTGTTATCGGAATGGCAACGGCATCCGGGCAGCAGGCCAATGTGAACCTTGACCATAACCCGCAGAAGAACACGGAAAACCTGGTTCCATTCAGTGCGCCGCTGAATTCTCCCGATGTGCGGGATGATCGGACGGTGACATTCCGATTGCGGGCGCCCACCGCGAAGGAGGTGCGATTGGCCGGGGTCGCAGTCCTCACCGGTATCGGAACGAATCAGCCGGTGCCGTTCACGAAGGGCGATGACGGCATCTGGACGTTAACCATCGGTCCACTGCGACCTGACATGTATGCGTATCATCTAAGTGTCGACGGCGTGCAGATGGCAGATCCGAACAACACATACGCTGCGTTCACTGCGATGCCCCCGTACAGCCAGTTGATTGTGCACGGGAGCGGGCCTGCCTACTACGATGCACGCAACGTTCCGCATGGGAACGTGACGCGCCATGTTTATCGTTCCGAAGTCACCCGGGGCGAACGGGAACTTTATGTTTACACGCCGCCCGGTTATGACCGCACCAATACGTATCCAGTGCTCTACCTGGTCGGCGGAAGCGGGGAGTTGCCGTCAAATTGGATTTACGATGGACGCGTGAATTTCATCATGGACAATTTGCTCGCGGAGAAGAAGGCGCTCCCCATGGTGATCGTCATTCCGAACAATCAGGTGGTTCATCGGAATCATCGGCAACACGCAGAACTGACCTTTAAGACGTTTGAGGCGGAACTCCGGCAGCACGTCATTCCGCTCGCGGAACGGGAGTATTCGATCCGTCGCGATCCAAAAGGCAGGGCGCTTTCGGGCCTCTCCATGGGTGGCCGTCATGCCATGTTTGTGGGATTCAACTCGCTCGATCTGTTTGCCTCGTTCGGTGTCCTCAGCGCTGGTGATATGGAAGCCGAGAAATCGCTCGCCACGTTCCTCAACGACGCGGACGCAAACCGCAAGATCGATTACCTGTTCGTGGGCGAGGGTTCACTGGAAGCGGAAGGCCGATTCGGCGCGCGCGTGGCTGCGCTGGTGAAGGCGCTGAAGTCGCACGGGATCGAGCATGAGTATTATGCCGGCGGACACGGAGGGCACGACTGGGCAACGTGGCGGCACTTGTTGTATCACCGATTTCTCCCCAACCTGTGGCGCACCGAATGACGTCGAACCACCGCAGGCTCGTGAAGCTTCCGTCACGTTCACGGACGCTGCCTGACACCACCAAGCATCGTGACTACATCGTCCACCACGCCGCAGCACGACGGGCTTAAAGTTCGCGAGTACGTCGGTTACGCGCTGGGCGACACCGCGTCGAATTTCTTTTTCCAGACGTTCAACATTTTTCTCATCTACTACTTCGTGGATGTGTGGGGAATTCCCGCAGGCGCGATTGCCACCATGATGCTCCTCACGCGGTTGTGGGACGCAATCAATGATCCCATGATGGGCCTCATTGCCGACCGCACCCAAAGCCGCTGGGGCAAGTTCCGTCCTTACCTGCTTTGGGGTGCCATTCCCTACGGAGTGTGCGGCTATCTGTTGTTTGCAGGACCTGAGCTCGATGCAAACGGCAAGCTCATCTACGCGTATGTCACCTACACCCTGATGCTCATGGCCTACACGGTGATCAATGTGCCGTATTCATCGCTGCTGGGCGTCATCAGTCCGTCATCGCGCACCCGCGGAGTGGCTTCGAGCTTTCGTTTCGTCGGCGCGTTTGCCGGAGGTTTCCTCGTGTCGCTGCTCTGCCGGCCGCTGGTGAAGCATCTGGGTGGGGGCAACGACGTGCTGGGTTTTCAATATACGATTGCGATCTTTGCCGTCGCTTCGGTGCTGATGTTCTGGATTTGTTTTGCCATGACGCGCGAGCGTGTGAGCCCGCCGCCGCACCAAAAATCTAACGTCCGTGCCGAACTCGGCGAACTCCTGCGCAATCGTGCGTGGCTGATGCTCCTGATCGCCACGATCTTTTCGACTACCTTTATTGCGCTTCGGCAAGGCAGCACGATTTTCTATTTCAAGTATGTCGCGGGCGACGACGGCTCGCCGATCCTGTTTGGAACGCTCGATCGCAGCACGGTGTTCCTCGCCACCGGGATGTTGGGCCAGATTCTCGGCACCATGACGCTTGGTTTTGTTGTGAGGCGCGTGGACAAGAAGAAGCTGGCCGCGGTGTTGAGTTGGATCACGGGCATCAGCTTTGCGACGTTCTTTGCTTTGCCGCCGGACAACTACTGGCTGCTCGTTGCTGTAAACGCAATTGGCACGTTCTGCATGGGTCCGACCTCCGCGCTCACTTGGGCGATGTATGGCGATGTCGCGGATTATGGCGAATGGAAATTCCACCGCCGCTCGACAGCCCTTGTTTATTCGGCATCCTTGTTTTCAATCATGACGGGCATCATGATCGGCGGCTTCCTCGTGCCGGTGTTCCTCGGGCAATTCGGGTTCATGAGCAACATGGAGCAAACTGCAACGGCCCTGCTTGGGATCACGCTCGCGTTCTCAGTGATGCCCGGATTGTTCGCGGCGCTGAAGGGTGTGGCTCTTTGGATTTACCCGCTCGACCAGGGGCGAGTGGATGAAATCGAACGTGACCTGGCCGCCAGGAGGGGGGCAGCTGCCGCTTGACGTTTTTGTGACGAAAACATGCGCCTATGATCATTCGCAATCCCATTCTCCGCGGCTTTAATCCTGACCCGTCGATTGTGCGCGTCGGCGAGGATTATTACATCGCGACTTCCACCTTCGAGTGGTATCCCGGCGTGCAGATTCATCATTCGCGGGACCTTGTTAACTGGAAGCTGCTCACGCGTCCCCTCAATCGATCGAGCCAGCTGAATATGCTGGGGGCTCCCGATTCCTGCGGCGTGTGGGCGCCGTGCCTCACCTTTGCCGATTACACCGACGTAAAACGCTATGGCCGCACGACGGTTGGCGGGGCAAGCGGTGCGTCGCTGCGCGACTTTCACAATTACCTCGTCACAAGTTCACGCGTGGATGGCGAGTGGTCGGATCCGGTTTGCCTGAACAGCAGCGGTTTCGACCCCTCGCTCTTTCACGATGACGATGGACGCAAGTATTTGCTGAACATGCTGTGGGATCATCGGCCCGGGAACAATCGATTCGCCGGGATTGTGCTGCAGCAATACTCCGTTGCGGAACGCAAGCTCATTGGGGAACGCGTCAATATTTTCAAAGGCACAGCCCTGGGTTTTACCGAAGCGCCGCATCTCTACAGGCGTGGCGGCTGGTATTACTTGATCACCGCAGAAGGCGGAACGGGGTGGGGGCACGCCGTAACCATGGCACGTTCGCGGAATCTCACGGGACCTTACGAGCTGCATCCTGACACTTGCATCCTGAGCGCGCGGCACCGGCCTGACGTGGCGCTGCAGCGGGCGGGCCATGCTGACCTGGTTGAGACGCCGGCGGGCGACACCTACATGGTTTACCTTTGCGGCAGGCCGCTGCGGAATCGCGGCCGATGCACGCTTGGCCGTGAGACCGCGATTCAGAAGATGGCCTGGGACGCGGATGGCTGGTTGCGGACCTTGGACGGGCAGGGGATTCCGACGACCGAAACGCCTGCACCATCGGAGTGTGAAAGCCTTCTCTCCCCAGCGCTCTCCTCCATTCCGAATGGAGGAGAGGGTGGCGGCGGGCTGGGTAAGGAGGTTTTGACTCACCGGTCTCATTCGTCCTGCCGCTATGAATTCGATTCACCGCAGCTTCCAATTGACTTTCAATGGCTGCGCACGCCATGGCCGGAGGAGTTGTTCAGCCTTGCGGCGCGACCCGGGTTTTTGCGGTTGTTCGGTCGCGAAAGCATCGGCAGCCAGTTCAAGCAATCGCTCGTCGCGCGCCGCCAGCAATCGCATTGCTTCAGCGCGAGCACCGTCATCGAGTTTGAGCCGGAACATTTCCAGCAGGGCGCGGGGCTGGTCTGTTACTACAACAGCGCCAAGTTTCATTACCTCCATCTCTCGCACGATGAAACCATCGGGAAACATTTGCGCGTGATGACCTGCACGCCCGACTCGCCGCAGGCCGATGCCTTCACGCCGCCGATTCCGATTTCATCCGGAAAACCTGTGCAACTGCGCGTGGAAGTCGATTACGAACGCCTCCGTTTTGCCTATCGCGTTGCAGGTGTGGATCAGGACTGGCACTGGCTGCCGCAACAGTTCGATGCGAGCATCCTTTCCGATGAAGCAACTGCGCCGGGCCAGCCGAATTTCACGGGTGCATTCGTCGGCGTAGCCTGCCAGGACACGGCCGGAACAGCGCGTACCGCGGATTTCGATTTCTTCGAATACCAGGAGCGGGATTACTGCGCTGAACTTCCACCCCATTAAGGATCATTCCAGATCTTACCGAGTCACCTGTTCCTTGTCGCAAGCGTCTGTGATCAACTGAACCCTTACCCAAAATGAAGCAATACATCACCTTCGGCCTGATTGCGTGCGGGCTATTTACTTGTCAGGCCTTCGCCCAAACCAACGACAGCGTCAACTTGACGGCAGCGCCAGTGGCGGCGTTGAAGGACGCCTATGCGGGCAAGTTTCTCATCGGCTGTGCGGGAGACCTCAGGGGGTTCTCGGCTGCGGAACTCGAGAACATCAAGACGCATTACAACGTCATCACTCCGGAGAATTCCATGAAGCCCCAGCCGACGCATCCTTCCGAGGACGAATACAACTTCACCACGCCGGATGCATTGGTGAAGTGGGCGGGTGAGAACGGCCTGAAGGTCTGGGGACACACGCTTGTCTGGCACGCGCAAACGGGAAGATGGTTCTTCGAGGGAGGAACCAATGGACAGCCGGTCACGCGTGAACTGGCGCTGGAACGTTTGAAGAAACACATCATGACGGTCGCCGGTCGATACAAGGGCAGGGTCATTGGGTGGGACGTTGTGAACGAATCCATCGCTGACCGGAATGCGGGGGAAACCGAGAATCTTCGGAATTCAAGCTGGTATCGCGTGGTCGGGCCGGACGTTCTGACATTCGCCTTCAAGTGGGCGCATGAGGCCGATCCAGGCGCGCAACTGTATTACAACGATTACAACATCGAGCAGGGCGCAGTATCGAACACAGGCAAACACGCCAGTTCGTTGCTGCTGCTGAAACGCCTCAAGGCGGAAGGCGCTCCCATTCATGGAGTGGGAATCCAGGGTCACTGGCATCTCAACACAAACCTGGAAGACGTCGACCAAGCCATTGAGAACTATGCCTCCCTCGGGCTTCGGGTTGCCATCACGGAACTCGACGTCACCGCGTTTGGTGAGAACAGCGGCGCATTTCCTTCCGGGGAGCAGGCGGCAACGATGTCAGCCGCCGCGCTTCAAAAGCAGGCGGACGTCTACGCCCGGCTTTTCCAAATCTTCAAGAAACATGAGAAGTCGATCGACCGAGTTACCTTCTGGGGCATCAGTGACCGCCGATCATGGCGCGCCCGTCAGCGGCCGCTGCTGTTCGATGCGCAACTGCAACCCAAACCGGCGTTTGAAGCTGTTGTCAACGTTGGCCTGGGCAAAGCCACGACACCCAAGTCCCAATAAACGCGTTAACGCAATCAGTTCGGCGATCTAAGGCTCCAGCGCGCTTTGTCGCTGGCGGGATCAAACTTAGTGAGACTTGGAGTGCTGCCGCCAACAGCAGTGAGGGCGAGCGGTTCGTCAGTGCCGGGCACCGCCTTGGGCATGATGCGGTAAGTGCCATCCGTCAATTGATCAATGCGCCACAATTGTTCGGGAGCGCCGGTAAATTTGGGTGCCGTGACAACCTCGCGCTCCGCAGTCGCAGTGAGCGAACGATCCGTTCCCGCGATGCTGATCCTGTAGCACGGCGACCCCAAATATCCCCCGGCATTGGTCACCGCAGTGATGGACCACTTCTGATGCGGCCGAAGCATGTAATCGCCCATCCTGACGTCGATGTTTCCAGCGGGCCAGTTCATCGACACCTCCCCAAGCGTCTGGAGCGGGATGGAAGTCACAGTGGCTGCGGCTGCGCTGGCACCACTCGCTGATCCCGGGGCACCCGGCGCATTCGTGCTGCCAGCGGCACTGGGACCGCCAGGACCGCCGAATCCCCCGCGGCGGCCGGGCATCCGCACGAAATCCACAGCCAGTTCGAGCGCGTAACCTTTTCGCTCCGAATGGATCTGAAAATCACCGCCCCTGAAGTTCTCACCTGCAACAGGCCAGCCGTCTTTCCAAAGCAGCGCGCGAATGTCCAGGATGCTGCGGCCACTGCGGTCCAGGTCAGCTTCGTAATGACAGGAAAATTTCTGGACGCCATCTCCAAGGTTGATCCAACCGAAGTGCCCGGGTCCGAGATAGCGCCCGTTCGCGGCGACCACGAGCTTGCCGCCGCCCTTGAGCATATCGATGCCCATGTTATCCAGAAACGGGCCCGTCACTTTCCTGGATCGGCCCACACGGATGTTATAGGTGGAGTTGGCGCCGTCGCAGCAGGTGCCATGTGTTCCCAGGAGATAATACCAGCCCTCATGATACATCAGCGCGGTGGCTTCACAGTCGATCGCGATATTCACAGCCTCATTCCCCGAAACGCGCGCTCCTGTTTTTGGATCAAGTTCGACAATGCGAATAAATCCAAAATACGTGCCGTAGGTGAGCCACAGCCGCCCGTCGTTCGGATCGAGCAGGAGTGACGGATCGATTGCGTCGCAGTCTTCAATGCCATCGCTCGATGCAACGACGATTGCTTCCGTGTATTGGAAGTCCGGCGAATTCGGATCGAGCGTTCTGTTCCACATCGTGAGGATTCGGCCGTTATGGCCGCCGCCCAAACCGCCTCCTGTCGCGCCATAGGCGATAAGATACCGATCTCCAATTTTAACGACATCAGGAGCCGCGCCGCCGCCCGGCCGAACTCCACCGCTGCGCCACGTCCAGCCATCCTCGGAAATCAATCCGCCTCTCCCTGTGCCGAACGTGTAAAACTTGCCGTCACATTCCATAATCGTGGACGGATCGTGGATGTAAGGTTCCCCGTCGAGGGCAACGGCTGAACTCGATACGCAAAGAGCGCACAGGCTGGCAACTGCGAACGCTGGAATTCGGGATTTCATGAATTCAGGGACGAAACAAAACCAAAATCGGAAGCCTCATTGAATTTCGGCTGTCGCAACTTTCAACGAAAGATCTGTAATCGCATCACCATTTTCATCGATGAACCGCGCGCAGAAGTCGCTCATACCCGGGCCGTTGATGACGGCGCCGCGAATGATGTTCGTGCCCTTGTTGAGCGTGAGACGTTTCGAGACGCAGTCGTCCATCACCATGCGCCGATCTCCAGAAAGCACAACCGCCTCCCGCCCGTTCACCCACCATAGGGATGCTGAATTCGAGCCGACCGCGAGTCGCACGTTCTTCATCTCGCGTGGGGACTCGACGACGGTAACAGCCCAGAAAAGAACGCCGTAAGTGGGCTTGTGAACACCATCCGCGAAGCGGAACAATTTGACGTTGAAGTTTGTGGTGTCGAGAGCGTGCCACGCCAGTTCTTCGCCCGCGACTGTCACCGTGTCACCGTGGCGTGGCACAACCGTAAACTGGTTTGGAAAATATTCTGCGTGAAAGGCATCGCGAATGTAGCTGTCCGTGAACACGGTGTTGCTGCGATTCGGCTTCCGGATCGGCTCCAGCAGCGTCCACCGCTGCAGAAAACCTTCCTTGTCAGGCGCCTTCGGAGCCGCTGTTGCCGGAGTAAAGTAAGGTGCGAGGCTTCGCGGATGATCGGGCGTGTAGTCGCGAGCGCCTGGACCGGATGAAGGACGGTTGGTCGCATTGCCTGCGGGCGGGCTGGGTTCGGCGGAGAAGGCTTGAGACGCTGATACCGCCAGGACACAAACCACAATACCGATTGTTTTTCGAAGCATAGTTTCAGCAGGGTTCGCCGGGGATTCTCCCGGCATTTCTGATCGACTCAATTGCCACTACACCCGCGTTTATCTGGTCAAACGATAAAACGTCCCCGGAATGTTTTCTGAAACCGGCAAGACCAATTGCCATTGTCCGTCTATGATCTGCGGTGCCGGCGAGGTCACATTCAACCAGTCCCCGAGCACGAGGTTCGTGCGGGATTGAACCGTGAATCCGGCCGACGCCAATGGCCAGGTCATCGTCAATGTCGTGGGTGTTGCGGCCACGCTGAGCGGCGGGTGGGCGTTGCTTAACAACTCGTTGGCACCCAGCGCGTGCATCGCGGCGATTTCCGCGGCCGTGTGCGACACACTGTAAATGCGGAACTCGTCGAACGTGGAATTCAAATACGCATCGCCTGCATATTGGGATCGCGCCAGGTAGTTGTTCACCGTGCTGCCCAGGCTCGCAGGCTTGAGTGTCAGCGCGTTGGTTCCCACCGGAACTCCGTTCAAATACAACGTTCCCGTGTTGCCGTTGAGCGTCACAGCGACGTGATGCCAGACGCCCGCGCTCAAACTTGTGCTGCCATTGATCTGCTGCTCGCCGCCAGCACCGCCCGTCGTGATTGCAAACCGCAGGCGGCTCGTGCTTCCGTTTTGCGGCGTCAGGAACATGTAGCTCGTGGTGTTGTTTCCGAAATCGAAGATGCGCGTCCAGTTTGCGACGGAATTCAGACGAACCCACGTGGTGATCGTGAAATTGCTCAACGTACTGACGATCCCTGCCGGGAGTCTCACGTATTGTTGCGCACCGGAGGCGAGCGTCAATTGGCCGCTCGCGAACGTCCCGCCATTGAACACGGTTCCGTTCCAACCGAGGCCGCCCTCGGAATCTGCTGCGATCGTTCCGCCGGTCTCGCTAAAACTGTAACGGTGCGCCAACGCCGCAAGCGGCACGGTGCTGAAGCTCCAGATTCGGCCCAAGTTGGTGTTGCCCCCGGCGATTTCGTCCACGCGCCAGTAATACGTGGTCCCGCCAAATAGTGCTGGCGTGAACACGGTGTTGGTCAACATGCCCCTGAATTCGGGCGATGCAGCAGCCGCTTGCGCAACAGCGTTGGAACTTGTGCCGAGATAAATCGCGTGCGCCAACGCGTTGCTGCCTGGTAACCAACTTAACGTGGCGCTGAGCGGCACACTCGTGGCATTCACTTCGGGCGACGGATCGCTGGCCGCTCCCACATTGACAAATTTGTCCAACACCACCGTCGTCAGCGACGCGGGCGGCATCGTCAACTGGGATCCTGCCGCGCCAAGGAACTGAAACTTGTTCGTGCCGGCCGTTTGAAAGACGCTTGAGTTAACGAATGGAAATGAAGCGAAGTTGAGATCCACCGTGGACGTTGCGCTGCTGCTGCGATTGATGAATACCGCCACAAGGCGCAGGTTGTCCGCCGTGACGTATGCCGATACGCGCACATTGGGATCCGTGGCGCTCGCCGCGACCCGCCGGCTTCCAGGCGTGATGTAGTAGGAGAAATGTTTCATCGCCCAATAGCTGGGCGACAGCCAGTAACCGCGCGACTGCGTCGGCGTTCCGGGCGGGGCATTGGTCCATTGAGCCTGATTCCATGGAAACTCAATCTGGATCAATCCTCCATCCGTCCCCGGCCAGATCAGGCTCCAGTGGTTGTATCCGCTGGCCAATCCTTCGGTCAGGCAGTTGTGGATCAACGTCGCGGAATCCACCATGTTGGAAACGCCGTACTCCGTCATGAAGTGCGGCTTGCCGGGGAAAATATTGGTGGAGGATCGCAGACTCCCGTTATAGCCATCGATCGTGCCATCGGTGCTGTCGCCATAAAGATGATACGCTACGCCGTAAAAATGATTCGGGTTCAACGTGGCCGCATAGTTCGCCAGCGTGTTGTAACGAATGTGAACCACTTCCGGCGCGAGAAGCTTTGGCGCCGACGGCAAATTCGTCAGCCTTGAATAGACCGCGTCGAGCGCCTTCGAATAGCTCGCGTAGTTCGTGCCATTCACCACACCTTCGGCCGGACGAAAAATGCACGAGTCATAGCTCGCTTCCCAGTCAGGTTCGTTCTGGATGCTGATCCATGTGGGTGAAACGCCAACGGCGCGATACGCGACCAGGGCGTCGTGCCAGTAGTTGGCAAACGCGCTGTAGGCAAAGCCGCCGTTCGTGAAGATCAGCGTCCCGCCGTTGCCGACCTGTCCGTTGCTTTTAAGAAACGCGGGCGGCGCCCAAGAGCTCATGTAAACCGGCACCGGCCGTCCAAGGATTTGACTGGCGCGTGCAACAAATTCAGGGGCGTCGGGATCGAAGTTGGGCGTTCCCTGGTAGCGGAACCAGTTTCCCAGCCGCAGCATCGACAGGTTCAGGCCTGCAAAGGCGTTCGTATAAATCTCGTTCTTGTAAGGATGCGCCGTCACCCATCCGTTGTAGAAGCAAATCGCGCCGCCGAACCCTTCAATGGTTTGAAACACATTACTCGTGTTTACCGTCGCGGTGGGCATGGGCGCCGTGCCCGTTCCGCCAGCGTCGAGATTCGCGACGGTAAAGTTGAAGCCCGATGGTCCAAATGCGAACTGGTCCAGGTCGAGGCCATCCTCGCGCGCGCCGATTTGAAACGTTTGGGTCAAGCCGCCGGGCGGCACAGTAAACGTAATGGGCGTCTCTCCGCCGCCTGTCGTGAATTGCGATAGGTTAACCCATTTCCACACGCCGCCGCCCGCTTCCCCGCTGCCGGCAACGACTTCGCTGGGGCTCGCAAAACCCGCGATGGCGAGGCCGTTGACGAAAATCCAGTCTCCGTTCGACGTCGGGGATTTGGCGCCAAAACCATTCGCGTAAAACAAACTGTCGTCGTTAAATCCCCCGGGTCCGACACGAAGCCGTGCGTAAAGGTTGTAGGTGCCCGCCGCCGGGAACGTGACCGTGTAACTCGCAATACGCGCAGCGCTGCCGGGATTTCCCGTGTTGACGTTCGTGGTCGATATCGAAACGAACTGCACACCGCCCGCGATTCCATTGGTGAAGTTGGCTCCCAGCGTTGCCGACTCGGCTTCGATGGTTAACGGCGACGCGTTGCCAGTTCCCGAACCGTATTGAAATTGCCACCAGTTGAGGTTGAACAGTTCGCCGGGGCCGCCGCCAAATCGAAGATAAAGATCGTGCACTCCCGATGCGCCGCTGACTGCCGACGAGGCAATCGTCCATGTCTGTTCGTCTCCCGTGGAGGGAACGATGCATGTGCCCACAAGTGGGCCCGTCACACTATCCAGCCGCAACTCAACAATACCGCCGCTCCCCGCGCTGGCGACTCGCGCGTAAAACGCAGATGCTCCCGCGCCAAAATCCACGCCGCGGACACGAATCCACGAACCGTTGGTGATGAAAGTCACGTTCAGCCCGCCCTCGGAGCAAACTTCCGTGCGGATTCCACTTTGCCGATGCATGGTTTCCGCTTCAACACGGAGATACGGATTCACATTCTTAAGTTGCGCCAGGCCATCCGTTGTGGGCGTGACCTGCTGAATGGAACCGTCCGCGTTGTAATGGATTTGATCGACACAGATGCTGCGCTTGTAAACCGCCTGTGAATCGGGAAGGCCGTTCTGCAGGGCTGCGGCGCGGTTGTGATAGACGATGTACCAATTGCCTTTGAACGAAACCGTCGAGTGATGATTGTTGTTGAAGACGTTCTGCGGCGGATTCGCCAGGACGGTGCCTTGGGCGGCAAACCCATTCGTCGGATTGGAATTGGTGACGCAGCCAATCACCATGCCCGCGTTGGGCCGCGTGGAATAGGTGAGGTAATATTGGCCCGCGCGCTTGTGCATGTGCGCGGCTTCAAAAAAATCCGGGGTGTTCAGAGGTTGCGCGGACCCGCTCACGCTCGTCAGGTTCGGATTGAGCCTGATGACGCGCGAATTCGTGGGATATTGCCCGCCGAAATAGAGGTACGTCTGACCGTCATCATCAATAAAGGCGCCCGGATCAAACAACCATTGAGTCGAGGATGTTGCGCCCGGCGTCGAATGCGTGATCAGCGCGCTGCCCCGCGCATCGATGAAAGGGCCCGTCGGAACGCTGCTCGTGGCGACGCCAATGTTCCCCGCGCCATTTGCAAAATAGAGGTAAACCGTGTTTTGATTCGACACTGCCGACGGTGCCCAGGTGAGGTTCGCCCATGAAGTCGAATTCGCGCGAAAGACAACGCCGTGATCGGTCCAGTTCTTCAGGTCGTCGCTTGAGAAACAGGTGATCGACGACATTAAGTAGCCGTTCGTCCCGTTCTCGTCGTCGTTCGAGCAGTAGATGTAAAGCCGTCCGTTGAATTCCATCGCGGCCGGGTCCGCGGCGTAACGATGCGAAACGATTGGGTAATCCGCAAACGCCGTCACGGCAATGCCCAGCGCGAGCGTCATCAGGATGGTCTTGAGCATCGCTGCGATACTCTTCCGCACGGTGAACGTTAATGTCATTGTCATTTCGGCGCTCAGGCCGTCGATCGGACAGCCAAATTGGAGTTCACTGTCTCGACCGCAGGCGATGCGAAGCAGTTGAAGGACGCACAACAAGGCTGGGTGTGTGAACGGCTTGGCGCAATGTAGCCGACCGTCTCCGGCCCGGCCTATACGACGAACGTCATACCCGGAGTTCCGAGCCACAGGCTTGCGCGCGTATCGCAGCTTCAAACCAGCCGCTATGACGTTTGTCGTATAGGAGACGCCAAGGCCTTCATTTAGCGTCCGCACACATTCGCCTCATGTTTTCCGATTCCGTAATCTCGAATAGGAATTTGCCCGTCCGCACGCCAAACTCATCCGAAGCCCATTTCAAATCAATGCCATGAAATCCCTCCTTGGAACACTTGTTGGAATTGCAGCGTTTTCCTTCTGCGCGACAACGCCCCTGAACGCAGCGGAACCCGCCGTGGGCGCCCAGAACCCGATCATCCACGCCGACGTTCCCGACATCGCCATGATCCGCGTGGGCGACACGTATTACATGAGCAGCACCACCATGCACATGAGCCCCGGCGTGCCGATCATGAAGTCAAAGGACCTGGTGAACTGGGAGATTGTGAACTACGCCTGCGACGTTCTCGATGACCTGGACGAATTGAACCTCGCCAACGGGAAACACACGTATGGCCGCGGATCCTGGGCGAGCAGCATTCGATTTCACAAAGGTGTTTACTACGTCACCACGTTCGCGGCGACGACCGGGAAGACTCACGTTTACACGACGCGGGACATCGAGAAAGGTCCGTGGGAAGCGAAGTCGTTCCGTCCATCGCTGCACGATCATTCGCTTTTCTTCGACGATGACGGCCGCGTTTACATGATTTACGGCGGAGGCAACTTGCGCCTCGTGGAATTGAAGGAGGATCTTTCCGGGCTTTTGGAAGGCGGCTTGAACCAGGTCGTCGTCACCAACGCCCACCTGATTGCGTCAACGAATGTCGGGTTGAACGCTGAAGGTTCGCAGCTCATGAAGGTGAACGGCAAGTATTACCTGTTCAACATCTGCTGGCCTCGCGGCGGAATGCGCACCGTGCTCATTCATCGCGCCGACAAACTCGCAGGCCCCTGGGAAGGCCGGGTCGCGCTGCAGGACAAAGGCGTCGCACAGGGAAGCATCATCGACACTCCCGCCGGCGAATGGTTCGCCTATCTCTTCCAGGATTCCGGCGCGGTCGGCCGGATTCCCTACCTTGTGCCCGTCAAATCGGAGGATGGCTGGCCCGTGCTCGGTGTTGAGGGAAAAGTCCCAATGACCCTCAACCTGCCGCCGAGCCGCGGCTTGATTCCGGGAATCGTTGCACCCGATGAATTCGATCGCGACGCCGGAGACCGTCCGCTGCCGCTGGTGTGGCAGTGGAATCATAATCCCGACAACAAACTCTGGTCGCTGACCGAACGCCCCGGGTTCCTGCGTCTGACCACGGGCCGAACCGATCAACATTTCCTATCCGCCCGAAACACACTCACGCAGCGCACGATCGGCCCGGAATGTTCGGGCATCACGGCCCTGGATATCCGTCATTTGAAGGACGGAGACTTTGCGGGGCTCGCATTGCTGCAGGCGCAATACGGATTGGTGGGCGTAAAGGCCGAAGCCGGCACAAATTTCGTGGTGATGGCAAGCGCGCAATCGAGCGGACTACGCGGCCGGGCGAGTGAAGCGCGCGAAGTAGAGCGGGTGCCGATCGGCGCGACGCAGGTGTTCTTGCGGGCGGAGTGCGATTTCCGGAACAAGACCGACAGGGCGCGCTTTTCCTACAGCCTGGACGGTCAATCGTGGAACCGCATCGGCAATGAATTAAGGATGAGCTACACGCTTCCGCATTTCATGGGTTATCGCTTCGGCCTGTTTAATTTCGCAACCAAGGAAGCAGGCGGTCACGCTGATTTCGATTACTTTCGAATCACCGACAAAATCTCGAATTGAATCAGCACTCCTCGCTCGTCCGGAACTTTAACCACGAATCACACAGCGCGGCAGAGCCGCAACCAAAGAGGGAAGGGAAAAACGGGTTTACGCGAATTGCGCGAATTGAAGAGAGGAAGTTCAACCGCGAATCACACGAACCACACGAACCAGACGAAGAGACAGCAGCAGAATTGAAAATCCAACCACGAATGGAGACGGATGAACCTGGATTCAGAAACAGCTTCCTTTGCCCTTTCTCTGCTGCCTCTGTGTGCTCCTGTTAAACGTCTTCTCTTTGTGCCCGTCCCGTAAGGCAGCTTCTTTTAAGTTCTGGAGGCAGATCGGGAAAGCAAAAACGGGTTGACACGAATTGCACGGATTGAAGGGAGGAAGTTCAACCACGAACCACACGAACCACACGAACCACACGAACCACACGAACCACACGAACCAGACGAAGAGACAGCAGCGGAATTGAAAATCCAACTACGGATGGAGACGGATGAACAAGGATTCGGAAACAGCTTCCTCTGCCCTTTCTCTGCTGCCTCTGCGTGCTCCGGGTAAACGTCTTCTCTTTGTGCCCGTCCCGTGAGGCAGCTTCTATTGAGTTCGGGAGGCAGATCGGGGACAAAACGGGTTGACACGAATTGCACGGATTGAAGAGAGGAAGTTCAACCACGAATCACACGAACTACACGAAAAAACAGCAGTGGAGATGAAAATCTAATCACGGATGGAGACGGATGAACACGGATTCGGAAACAGCTTCCTTTGCCCTTTCTCTGCTGCCTCTGCGTGCTCCTGTTAAACGTCTTCTCTTTGTGCCCGTCCCGTGAGGCAGCTTCTTTTGAGTTCTGGAGGCAGATCGGGGACAAAACGGGTTGACACGAATTGCACGGATTGAAGGGAGGAAGTTCAACCACGAACCACACGAACCACACGAACCACACGAACCACACGAACCACACGAACCACACGAACCACACGAACCAGACGAAGAGACCGCAGCGGAATTGAAAATCCAACTAAGGATGGAGATGGATGAACACCGATTCGGAAACAGCTTCCTTTGCCCTTTCTCTGCTGCCTCTGCGTGCTCCTGTTGAACGTTTTCACTCCGTCTCCTGCGGATGACGCAGGTTCTCGCAGAAGAAAGCATTCAGAAGATCTGCGTTCATCTGCGTGATTCGTCATTCTCACGGGGTTGCAGATGGCGATGCAGGAACAACAAGCCTCAGGCGATGCTTTCGCGGCGGATAGCCCATCACGCGCTTGAACACGCGATGAAATTGGGGGTAACTGCCGAAACCGGCTTCCAATGCCGCATCCAACGTCGTGACGCGATTTCCCGTTCCGTAATGGAGCAAAAATTTTTCGATGCGCTGTCGATTGCGGAAATCGACCAGCGCAATCCCGGTTTGCTGCTTGAACAAGCGGCTCAGGCGTTGCGCGCTCAAACCTGATCGTCGCGCAAGCTCATCCAATCCGAGACTGGAGTCGTTCCGAATCAATCGCGCCGCGCGTTCAACCGCGGGATGCACGTCATGGAAGGGAACTTCCGCAGCGCGATCGAAGTATCGCCACGCGTTGAGCAGCACGTAGGCAAGTCCTGCGTTCAACAGGTTGACCGGTTCGGATCCGCCCGCGATTTCCTGCAGCAACAATTCAAGACGGGCGAGCTCTCGTTCCTGCAGGCGGCGGCGGAAATCGCCCGCAGGATTGGATTCGCGCAACACCGACCCGTAGTGCGGCGTCGTGATGCGGCCGATGGCGGCAGGTTTGAACACCCCGATCCACATTTCGAAGTCCAGGGTTTGTTCGATCAGCAGATGTTCCTGCGCGGGGAAAAGCCAGAGCAGGTCGCCGCGGCGTATTTCATACTTTCGATTTGCGAGGAGATAGAGGCCGCGTCCCTGCGTCACGAGGTTGAATTCCAGTTCGGCATGGTGATGCATCGCATGCGTGCGGCCCAGGTTGCGATAGTGCCAAAGGTTTCCATCCCAATCAGAAGGCAATTTCAGGTTCTGGCGCATGACAATTCAATGGCGACAAAAAACGATAACAATTCGACCCGGAAATGAGAAGCACCGGGGCTGTAGCGCAACTAATCTTTTGCATGATCACGATTTCCAAAGAGCAGCGGGAACTCTATTCCACGGAAGGCTACATGATCCTGCCCGGCGTGATTCCGCCGGACCTGCTGGAGATGTTGCGCGAGGAATGTTCGTATTACCTCGGTTACATGGACGGGCTGATGGATTCCAAGGGAGTTCAATCAGTCGGCATCACGCATCGCGGCAAGCGATACTTCATCAACAACCGCTATCGACTCAGCAATCGTCTCTGGCAATTCGTCTTCAGCGATCTGATGGCCAAGGTCGCCGAAGCGACCGTCGGGCCTGATGCCTGCCTGTTCCATGAACAATGGGTCGTCAAGGGCGCCGAGCAGGGGATGAAGTTTTCATGGCACCAGGACAGCGGCTATGTGAAGTGGTATGACCCGAGCACGAATCACAAGCCATACGTCACCTGCTGGTGCACGCTCGATGCAGTGAACGAGGAGAATGGGACGGTTTACATCCTGCCGCACTCGCGCGCGGGAACACGCGGCAGAATCATCGATCACCAAAAGGAGGAGGGGAGCAACGACTTGATCGGCTACACAGGATCGGATCCGGGCGATCCGCTGATTGTGCCCGCGGGAAGCATCGTCGCGTTCGACAGCTTCGTGTTTCATCGCAGCGGACCGAACCGCACGAATCGCATGCGGCGCATTTATCTTCCGCAATACAGCGGCGAGCCAATTCGGCGTCCTGACGGCAAACCGTGGGCGATGGCGACTCCGTTCCTGCAGAACGGTAAGAACGTTTACAACCATGCAGAGGACAGCGAACAGAAGTACGGACCGTTTCCCGACGAGAAAAAAGAATCGATTTGAGACGCGAATGCCCCCCAGTTCTTTTACGCGCGATGGCAGCCGCCTTGTCTGGCGAAGCAAGGAACAAACGTTGTGGCTGGAAGCGTGGGGCCGCGACAGCATTCGCGTGAGGGCGACGACACTCGCGGACATGACGCAGCGCGACTGGAGCCTGCTGCGGCCGGGCAAGAGTGCATCGAAGCTTTCCGTGCAGGAAAAGTTTGCCCGCTTCGTGAACGGCAAACTTTCCGCAACTGTGGATGCGCGTTCCGGACGTGTGCGCTTTTTCAAGACAGGCAGTGAAGAACCTCTGGCCGAAGAGATCTTCGCACGTACCAACTATCCCGCGTCACGCACGTTTAAATCGGTTGGCGGGGACTTGTTCAAGTGCGAAGCCAGCTTCACGGCGTTCGATGATGAACGGATTTATGGCCTGGGACAGCGGCGTCATGGATTGCTCGATCAAAAGGGTTGCGTGCTGGAACTCACGCATCGCAACTCGCAGATCTCCGTTCCGTTTCTCGTATCGAGCCGCGGATACGGGTTGCTCTGGCATCATCCAGGCATGGGACGCGTGGAACTCGGCCGCACGCAGACGCGCTGGGTTGCAGATGCAGCGCGGTTGATTGATTACGTGGTGACGACGGGCGACGACTACGCGGAGATCATGGAACGATACGCGGACCTCACAGGCCACGCGCCCATGATGCCGCGGTTCGCTGCGGGTTTTTGGCAATGCAAGCTGCGGTATCGCACACAGGAGGAACTGCTCGCGGTGGCGCGCGAACACAAGCGGCGCGGCTTGCCGATGTCGGTGATTGTCATTGATTACTTCAACTGGACGAAAATGGGCGAATGGAAGTTCGACCCGGCTTGCTGGCCTGATCCGGCGGGGATGGTGCGCGAACTCAAGACGATGGGAATCGAAGTGATGGTATCCGTCTGGCCGACCGTCAATCCCGACAGCGAGAACTTCGCGGAACTCGAGCGGCGCAATTTGCTCGTGAGGACCGAACGCGGCATCAACAGCTTCATCAAGTTCACCGATTCCAACGCGAACCAGACGGTGATCTCTGGACTGGTCGACACCACGCATCCCGAGGCGAGGGCGTTCCTTTGGGAGAAAGTGCGCGACAATTACTTCAAGCACGGAATCAAGGCATGGTGGCTGGATGCCATTGAACCTGAGATGGTGACTTACGATCACGACAATGTGCGTTACCACGCGGGCAACGGATCGGAGGTTGGGTGCATTTATCCGATGATGCAGCAGCGGGCGTTTTATGAGGGGATGCGCGCCGCGGGAGAAAAGGATGTGATCACCCTTGGCCGCGCGGGATTCGCGGGAAGCCAGCGTTATGGCGCTGCGATCTGGTCAGGCGACATTCACTCGACGTGGGAGGATTTGCAGCAGCAAGTGCGCGCGGGACTGAATATTGGAATGAGCGGCATTCCGTGGTGGACGACGGATATCGGCGGTTTTTTTGGGGGTGAGGTGGACACGCCTTACTTCCAGGAACTCATCGTTCGGTGGTTTCAGTATGGCGCGTTTTGTCCACTGTTCCGCTTGCATGGCTGGCGCAACAGTTCCCTCGCTCATCCCGAAACGAGTGATCCAACGCGTGGGGGGCCGAATGAGGTCTGGACTTTTGGCGACCGCGCTTACGAGATCATTCGCAAGTTCCTGTTGCTGCGGGAGCGGTTGCGTCCGTACATCATGGAACAGATGAAGCGCGCGAGTGCGAAAGGAACACCGCCCATGCGGCCGCTGTTCTTCGACTTTGCTGAAGACCAGCGCTGCTCAGACGTGGATGATCAATTCCTGTTTGGACCGGATCTGCTGGTTGCGCCTGTGCTGCATGCAGCGGAGACGAAGCGAAAAGTATATTTGCCGGCTGGAGCCAATTGGACTGATGCGTGGACACGGAGGGAGTTCAAAGGCGGCCAATTCATTTCGGCTGCGGCGCCGCTTGAAACCATACCGCTGTTCCTGAGAAATGGACGCCGACTGCCGATTCGCGATGAGCGATAAAACGTCGTACACCAAGCGGTTCAGCTACGCAGCGAGTGACACGGCGGGCCAGCTGGTCTTCTGCGTCATCTCGTTTTACCTGCTGAAGTTCTACACCGACGTGTATGGAATCAAGGCGAGTCATGCGGGAACCATTCTGTTGGTGGCGCGACTGATCGATGCCATCGACGCGCCGATCTGGGGGATTATCTTTGACAAGACGCGCAGCCGCTGGGGCAAGAGCCGTCCTTGGTTTTTGTGGTTGTGCGTGCCGTTCGCCACGTTCGGCGTGCTGACCTTTCTTACACCCGACCTGAGTTACCAGGGAAAACTGATCTACGCGGCGATTACCTACATCGCATGCAGCGTTCTATACACGGGCATCAACACGCCTGTGACTTCGATACTGTCGGCGTTGACATCAAATCCGCGCGAGCGGGTGACGCTCACCTGCTTTCGGATGTTTGGCTCCAAGCTGGGCGTGCTGTTCGTCAATCTCACGGCGTTGCAAATGGTGGCTTGGCTGGGGCAGGGGAATGATCGTCGAGGCTTCATGCTCGTGATGCCGATCTACGCTGTTGGTTGCGTTCTCCTTTATCTGTTTGCGTTCTGGAATTTGAAGGAAACGGAAGTGGAAGATCACAAGCCACTGCCGGTGCGCGATAGTTTTCGTGCAATGAAAGCAAACTGGCCGTGGATCATCATCTTTGTGAGCAGCCTGTTTTTTTGGATCGCGTTCATCTCACGGGTGTCCGTTGTTCCCTACTTTTTTCAATATACACTGGGACGGCCTGATTTGATTGGGCTCGCGAACGCATTGGACTTCATCTCGCTCGCTACCGTGTTCCTGCTGCCGTTCTTCTGCAAGTGGACATCGAAGCGCAACGTGTGGCTGTTTGGGCTGCTCGGAATGGTTGTTGGGCAGTTGATCGTTTACCTCGGCGTCCGCCAGGGAGTTTCGCTCTCCATCATCATGAGCGGATGGGTGATCGGTTTCCTTGCGAGTGGGGTGGCGATGGCAATGCCGTTCTCGTTGCTGTCCGACAGCGTCGATTTCGGGGAATGGAAGAATCGGGTTCGGGCGCCAGGATTGCTGACGGCCATCGGCGCCGCGTTTTGCCTGAAGGCGGGCAGCGGCCTGGGTGGCGCGCTGCCCGCATGGATCATGGACGCGTTCGGCTATGTTCCGAACACGACCCAAACCGCGCGATCACTGCTGGGGATTGAAATCGGGTTCATCTGGATTCCTGCAGTGTTCTTCGCACTGGCGATGATTCCGGTGTGGTTTTATCAACGATTCGAAAAACTGGAGCCAACAATCCACAGGGAATTGGCAGAGCGCAGACAGGCTGCTGCTGCGCTCAATCCGTGATCAATGCTGGGGCGTCAACGACGGCGGCGCCGACTCAGCAGCGGTGCCCCAGTTTTTGTTCGGCTTCGATCCCATGCGCAACGTCAGCTTGCCGCCGTTGGCAATGTCTGCATGGCTGAACCACGTCTTGTTCCATGGCTTGCCGTTGAGCGTCGCCGATTGGATGTACATGTTCTTCTCGGAATTGTTCTGCGCCTGGATGACGAATTCCTTCCCGCCCACGTTGATCTTCACCTCGTCGAAGAGCGGGCTGCCGATGATGTAGTCAGGCCGCGAAGGATCCACGGTGTAAAAGCCCATGGCGCTCAACACGTACCACGAGGCCATGGCGCCCTGGTCGTCCATGCCGGGAAAGCCGATGCCTTTGCGGTCGCTGCCGTACATCAGGCGAAGGATCTTGCGAACGAGTTCCTGGGTTTTCCAGGGCTGGCCAGAATAGTTGTACAAGTAGGGAGCGTGCTGGTCGGGCTGGTTGCCCTGGCAATAAAGCCCCATCATGCCCGTCACATCGCGCGCAATTCCCGTCGGGCGATATGGCGTATTGAAGAAGAAATCGAGCTTCTCGTTGAAGCGATCGCGTCCACCGAGAAGGTTGATCAGTCCCTGCACGTCATGCGGCACGAGCCAGAGCGTCTGCCAGCCTGACGCTTCCTTCATCATGTGATTGTAGTAAGGCTCGAATGGATCGAAGGGCGAAAGCCATTGGCCATCGCGAGTGCGGCCGCGCATGAACTCAGTGGAGCGGTCGAACACGTTTGTGTAATTGTGCGCGCGTGCGAGGAAGAATTGGTAATCGTGCTCCTTGCCGAGCTTTTTTGCGTAGAGGGCGAGTGCATGATCGCTCCAGCAATACTCCAGCGTCTTGGCAATGCCCGCGTTTCCGCCTGCGTGCGGCGGACTCGGCCTGTCTTCAGGCACATCGTGAATCCAGCCCTTTTCGTTGTATTCTGCAAGCAGCTCGCGCGGACCTTTCGGATCAGTGGCGTTCTTGCGCAGATATTCGTAGACCGATTCCCAATCGAACTGCAGTCCGCGATCCCAATCGCCCAAATACATGAACACCGCGTTGTCGCCATGAAATGACGTATGCATCCAGCCTGATTCGCGGGCCATCTCGAGATGCGTGCGGAGAATGTTCGTCTTCAACTCGGGTTCGAGAAGGGTCAACAGCACCACCTGGTTGCGGCCCGTATCCCAGAAGGCGATGGGGCTGTATCGGTCGTAGTCCAGTGTGCGGCGATCGCGCCCGTGCGGTTCCCCGCGCTCTGCGACCAGGCGGGGTGTCATCAGGGAATGATAAAGCGTCGAATAAAACATCCGCCGTTCCTTTTCCGTCCCGCCCTTGATTTGCACGCGGCTCAGCTTTTCATTCCACGCGTTTTCCGCCTTTTTCCAGATGCCTTCGAAGTCCCACGATGGATTTTCCGCGCGCAGCAATGCTTCCGCGGCTTCGTAGTTGTGGCTTGCGGCGATGCGGACCTGGATCTGTTCGCCGCGGGTTGTGGTGAATTCGAGGAACGATCCCGAATAGCTTCCCGAGCCGTTCCTGGAACCGGGGAACACTGCATCATCACGATGAACCCGACCGCCGTCGAGACGGGGTGGCTGCTGACGGAACGTGCCGAAGGATTTGAAGGGTTTGGAAAACTCGGCGACGAAAGTTCGCCCGCGGTTGCGTCCGCGAACGGTGCGATCGCCAACGATTTCGATTTGATTGTCACGCACGCCCAGGTCGATCAACACGGCGCCGCGTGTTGTTTCAGGGTATGTGAAACGATAGAGGCCGGTATTCTCGGTCGTCGTCAATTCCACCTTTATGCCGGAGTCGGGAAAGAAAACGGTGTAGTATCCGGGCGACGCCTTTTCACGCGATTTGTCGTAAGGCGAGGCATACGTGCGATCCGGCGGTACTGTCCAGTCGCCGACAACGGGCATGATCGTCAGGCCGTGCATGGGGCTCGTAAAACCGAGCATGGTGCGGCGCTGGTGAATATAGCGGTAAATGATGCCGTGGTTATTGGCGGCGTCCGTGAGGTCTTTGTTGATCGGGCCAATGAGGATGTCGCGATGGGGCAGGGCAGGGCCCGGATACGTGAAGCCCGTGTAGGTCTCCTCTCCAGGGGGCGGCGCATTGCCAACCAGCGCCTGGTCTTCAAGCGAAGCGGTACCGACCAACGGATCAACGTAATCAACGGGCCGCTTTTCCGCAGAATGGACGGAAACGGGAAGAACGAGGCAGGCGGCCAGGAGGCATGCAGCCAAAGGATGGTGTGCATGGCGGAGTGTCGCCGCACACTGCATTACGCTTTTGTATCGATTCAATTGCATCATCAGTTCAAGGGTTCAGGCGGCGGGTTGTGCAACGCCCGCCAGGTTTTTGCCGCAACATCGGGAACGTGGAAGGGCTGGGAACGCCGTGGTCCAATCCTGCAGAGTTACCGCAATTTATTTCCGGACGTCGAGCGTTCCGGGATTATTCAGGCCATTTTCCGTTTACGATCGGGCGCAGCGTAAGTTTTTTTGGATCGAGCACCACGTGCTTGATGGTTTTGCGTTGCCACGTGTAGGTGATGTGGACCCTGCCATCGCGGGTCTGAATCACCGCGGGATAGGCAAAACCATTGGGGGCGTCGGGGTCGTTTTCCAATTCGACTGCGGCGAACCAGTCGCGCCCGTTTTCGGAGATGGCCACGTTAAGCGGACTGCGCCCCTTGTTGTTGGAACCCGTGCGGATGTTGTGATTATACACGAGCAACTGGCGTCCATCCTGCAGCGTAACGGCGTCGGTCCCCGAGTTTGGATTCGGCACGTCGAGCAGGCCCATTTCACCCCAGGTCTTCCCGCCGTCGAGAGACCAGATCTCGAACGTGCGATCCTGGCGTGTGCGGCCGACTGATTGAAGGCGATTTCCTGAATGGAACAAAATGCTGGGCTGAATCGCGGCAATAGTTTTTCCATCGTTGACTGGCCCGCTGGTTTCCCACGTGCGTCCCAGATCGCGAGTGCGTTCGAAGGAGACGCGCCAGCCATTGGTACCTTCACTGCTGGAGGGACAGAGGATGTCGCCGTTCGCGAGCTGCACAGGCTTGTTCTTGATAGGGCCGAGGATGCCGTGAGGCAAACGCCGTGGCTGGGACCAGGTTTTTCCGCCGTCATCAGAAGTGATCAACATTCCCCACCAAGTGCTTGGGCTCGGGCCGACCTTGTAGAACAACATGAGCGGGCCGGTTTTCGGCTGGAACAGAACGGGATTCCACGTCGGCAGACGCTCGGCGCCGAAGCCGAGGCCGTTGGCGACTTCAACGGGCGGCGTCCATTTGCCGCGCCGAAGATGGGTAACGTAAATGCAGACGTCGGGATTGCGCTCGTGGGTTCCGCCGAAGAATGCGGCGACCAGGCCTGTGGGTGTTTCTTCGATCGTGGACGCGTGACACGACGGAAACGGGGCAGATTCGAAGATGGGTTGGGATTTTACGATCCAACCCATCTGCTTTGGGGACGAAGGCATGGCGCAACCGCCGGCGAGAAACATCAGGAGGGCCAGACAGAGGATCAGAGCACCCTCTCCCCCGGCCCCTCTCCCGCTCCTGCGTCGCAGGCGAGGGGAGGAAAGAGTGGTGCTGATTTCGTTTTGCAGGAACGGCAGCGAGTTTTTCTCCCTCTCTTCCACTCGGAGTGGAGGAGAGGGTCGGGGAGAGGAGGGATTTGGATTGGGCGACAAGGCAGGAAAGGACTGGATCAGAGCACCCTCTCCCCCAACCCCTCTCCCGCTCCTGCGTCGCAGGCGAGGGGAGGAAAGAGTGGTGCTGATTTCGTTTTGCTGGAGCGGCAGCGAGTTTGTCTCCCTCTCTTCCACTCGGAGTGGAGGAGAGGGCCGGGGAGAGGAGGCGTTTGGATTGGGCGACACTGCGGGAAGGGACTGGATCAGAGCACCCTCTCCCCCGGCCCCTCTCCCGCTCCTGCGTCGCAGGCGAGGGGAGGAGACAAGGTTGTGCGCGGCAGATTGCAGGCTTCGAATGAGATGGGCGTTCATTTGCTGGTGAAGTTGTATTTGCCACTGCCAAGTTCCAATACTGCCCAGCCTTCCTCGAACCGTGCTGAACCAACACCGGCCGCCTGCGCAGCGGAGGTCCGTCCTTCCATTACAGAATCAAGATTGCTGGCAGGAATATGCACCGTCGCCCGGCTGTTTGGCGGCACTTCAATCGCCCAGGTGAATTGAGCATCGTCCTTTCGCCAGTCGCTTCGAATCCAGCCATAGGGCGAACGATGGCTCGCCTTCACAGATTTCAAATCACCCGCAAGTTCCGGTCTCATGATGATGTGTTTGAAACCTGGCGCGCTGGGATCCGTTTTGATCCCTGCAAGGTGTTCGTAGAACCATATTGTTAAGTCGCCAATGAGCATCACATGGTTTCCAGAATTCATCGCCGGATCCGCTGTGTCACCATTCCAGAGTTCCCATACCGTGGTGGCCCCTCTTTCGACCATGTACCCCCAGCTGGGATAATCGCGCTGCGTTGCAATCGCATACGCGAGATCGGGCCTGCCATTCTGGGTGAGCGTTCGCATCAGAAACATGCCCCCGATCAGGCCTGTTCCAATGTGTCCCTTTGATTCGTTCTCGATCCTGTCCACCAGCCGGGCAAACACCCGCGCACGAAATTCCTCAGGAACCAGGCCGAAATACAGCGGCAACACACACGAAGTCTGGCTGCCGTTATCATAAAAGCCTGCATCACGTTTCAGAAAACGCTGGTTGAACGCGGTCTTCACCTGATCGGCCATCTGACTTAACCGCGTCGAATCCGCGCTGCGCTGCAGCAATGCCGCATACTGTGCCATCAGCCGCAGGTCGTGATAAAAGTATGCGGTTGCGAGCAGCGTCTTGTCGGTCTGCCGTTCGGGATCCTTTGAGTGGATCAACTCCGGTTGTTCTGGCGGCACGCACCAGTCGCCATATCTGTCGCGTGAGATGATTCCATTGGTGAGGAAGTTCGTTGCCATGTAGTCCACCCATTTCGCAGCGCTCGCAAAATGCCGTTCGAGGATGGCGCGATTCTGAAATTGGTCGTGGAGAATTCCCGGCAGAATGACTGTGGTGGTGGGCCAGGTGACATTATCGGTGTACATCGGCCAATAGGAAGGCGCCACGTCCGGGACGCTGCCGTTTTCACGCTGCGCATCTTCAATGTCCCGCAACCACTTCTCGTGAAACGCCTGGGTATCGAAGATAAAACTTTCGCCGCGTGACACCTCCGAACGATCGCCCAGCCAGCCCTGTCGTTCGTCGCGTTGAGGGCAATCCGTCGGAATGCTGCGGTAATTTCCGCGCGTGCCCCACACGATGTTTTGATAAAGCTGGTTTAACAGCGGGTTGGAAGTGATGAAATCCCCCGCTGATTCAAGGTCGTCATGCACCACGCGCCCTTCCAGCAGCGTGAGCGGTGGCTTTCCTGGATATCCTGTCACCTCGACGTATCGAAACCCGTGATACACAAACCGCGGTTCCCATTCCTCGGGACCGCCGCCGCGCGTAATGTAGATGTCCGTCGCCCGGGCGCCTCTGAGGTTTGCCAGATAAAGCGTGCCGTCTGCCTGCAACGTTTCTGCGTGTCGCAGTGTGATCTGCGTGCTTGGAGGCGCAGTCAACCGCAAGCGGCACCATCCCACCATGTTTTGGCCGAAGTCGTAAATGAACACGCCCGGCTTGGGTTCCGTCACGTTGATCGCCTTAAGCGTCTGCGTGATACGAATCGGTTCAATCATCTGCGCCTGCAGTGGAACTGCAGGCGCGCGCGCGAGTTCCGTGAAGCCCCATCGCGATTCGTTATACGCAGCAAGATCCCACCCCAGCATCTCCTTGCGCGCATCGTATTCCTCACCGTCGTACTCGTTGTTCGCCACGATCGGGCCGTTGGCAGTGAAACGCCAGGAGGTGTCGCTGACGACGTGCGAGACTGTTCCGTCGGTGTGTTCGATGCGCAACTGCAGCAGGAGCTTGGGAGATCCGTAGCTTGGCATATCCATGAACACGGTGCTGCGTGGAGAATAATAACGGCCGTTGCCGAGAATGACGCCGATGCAATTGGGTCCGCGGTTCACCAGGCGGGTCACGTCGTGGGTGACGTAATAAATGCGCTTGGGATACTCGGACAGTGCCGGGGAAAGAACGTGATCCCCGACGCGGCTGCCGTTGAGGTAAAACTCTGACACCCCCAAGCCGGATGCAAACAGGGTCGCGCGTCGGACGGCCTTGCCATAGTTGAATTCCTTGCGCAGATAGCGTGCGGGCTGGCGGCGGTTTTCCGGCGCGCGCACATTGCCCCAGGGCTCCATGCCAACTGGCCCAAGCTTCTTGGCCGCGCGCCAGGCCCCTTCATCAAAATCGACGCTGGTCCAGTTTGCCTCCTCGCGGTCGCGGCTGCGCCAGAGTTCGTCCGTGGTCAGAATCATTGGCGCGCCGCTTTGAAATTCAATTTCGATCCAGGCTGTGACTCCAGCGGGCTTGTTCTCGGGACCGCTGTTGGTTGCGAGGATTGCAATGACGTTCTTTCCCGGCTGCAGGAGGAATGTGATGTCTGAATCCCGCGTGACGTGCGGATTGGCGGCGCGCCCTGTGTCGTGCCCGTTCACGAAGCCGCGCGCGTCGCTGTCGCCCGTCAACAACATGCGCGCCCGCCTTATCACCCGGTCATCCGGCAATGCAAACGTGCGGCGGAAATAGCGCTGTCCGGGCGGCGCCGCAATGCGGGGCTCGCCTTCCGGAAACCAAATCCAGTGCGTTCCCGACAACCAGTTTGTTTTGTCCTCGATCTCCAGACCAATCCATTGCCCATACCAGTCAGAGGGGTGCAGCAGGCCCATCGACCAGCGCGCCGGGCGGCTCCAGTGAACTTTGCCGCTCTTGTCCCCAACGCCAACTTTCCAAAAGCAATGCTGTGCCGACGCGAGCGGCTTGCCCGCGTAAGGAATCTGAACGGACTGGTCCGAATTTACTTTTCCGCTGTTCCAAAGGTCGGCGTCATTCGGATTCAACCGACGTTCGCTGGTCGCGACGAGCACGTGATACGCGGTCTGATGCTGGTCCCGTTCGGTAGAATCCATTGTCCATGAGAGGCGCGGATGAACGGCATCGATGCCAAGAGGATTGACGCGGTTCTCGCAGCGGAGATTTCCGATTTCAATGGCGCCGAGGGCGTGAGGCGCGAGCCCTGAACTGATGAAAGCCAGCGCGAGGATCCAGAGTGCGCCGCTGAATCGCAGACGCGGCCGACCAGCGAAAACCAAAGAAATTGCGCCAGGATTCCCGATTGCCGTGCAAGTGTTTCGCGTCATCAACATCACAATAGGATTTGTCTGACGATACTAATTCCTGCTGCGAGGGAATGCCAAAGGAATTCAAAAGCTGGAGCCAGCTGTCGGATTTGAACCGACGACCGACGGTTTACAAAACCGTTGCTCTACCACTGAGCTAAGCTGGCCTCGACGGTTGTCACTATACAACAACGCGGCGCATAGCAAAGACGCCCACAGCGCTTTCGTCAAGAACTGCATGCCGTCGCAGCGCAAGTTTCCAAACCTGCCGCATCGCCGGCTACCCTGCCGGCTGGATGCGAACAACGCGCCAGAGCGCCGACTTCCCATCGGCTTACGATGATCGAAGAACCGATCGCCCACAAATTGAGAGTCATCTCTGATTACAGAAGCCGACCCACGCGGCACAGAGTTGGCCACCGCGGCAAAATTGAGCGTTAAGCCGACTCGAAGCCGGCGCTTCGGGGCAGCTGCGAAGCCGCGGGCAACGACAAGAGTTCGGGGGAGTCCCCATGGCAGCGATCGTGTTTCAGACGTTCCTTGCGGGGAATGGAATTTATTGCCGGAGGATTTATGAAAACGAACATGTTGATTTTGATCGCGGCGCTGGCGGGTGGATCCGCCTTCGCGCAAACGTCCGATGCCCATTCCACCACGGCACCGACTGGAAGCCGCTTTGATTCGACGCCGTCCGAGTCCACCCAGTATTCCGTCTCTGAAATAGCGAGTCAGTTGCACGAACTGCAGCGGACGATTGAGGAAACACTTCCAATGTTGCAAGGCGTCACGCAGTCGGGCACGAATTCGGCGAGCCAGGGGCAGACCACAACGGCGGGTGCGATCGCGGGAATTCTCGGAAGCGTCTTGAATCGAACCAACGACACCGCCGGGTCGGAAACGCCGCGGACGAATGCTTGGGGAAATATTCTGCGGGGAGTGCTGGGTTCTAACACGAACCAAACCGCTTCCGCAAACGCAACCACCACCCTGAACGATCTCACGTCGCTGCGCGAACACCTGCAGGCCATCGCTCCGCTGTTGGACCGGCTCGAGTCGAAGGATCTCTCCGCAGCAATCAAGGGTGAAGACGAGAATCTGACGCCGACCGGGCGCGACAGCGAATAACTCCAGGCAGCCTGGCCGGTTTTGGGCGGGCCGCTTCTCGCGCGCTACGGATTCTTGCCGGACATGTAGCGGGCCACGGCTTCCGCCCGCGAACGGACGTGCATCTTTTCGTAGATGTGTTTGAGATGGCTGCGGACCGTTTCCACGCTGAGAGTGAGTTTATCCGCAATTTCCTTGTTTGAGTAACCCTTCGAAAGCAGGAGGAGCGTTTCCTCTTCGCGCGCAGTGAGACTGATGCTGTCGTCGCGGCCACGGGCTTTTTGGCGGAACGATTCCACCACCCGGCGGGCGATCTCGCTGGTCATGGGCGCGCCGCCGCTCAAGACGTCCAACAGCGCAGCGCGAAGGTCGGCGGGTTTCGTGCGTTTGAGCAGATAGCCATCGGCACCCGCTTCCAAAGCGACAAATACCATTTCGTCGTCGTCGGACGCCGTGAGCATGACGATGGGCGTTTTGGGCAGTTGCAATTTCATCCGCGCGGTGCATTCGATGCCCGACATGCGGGGCAGGAAAATATCCATGAGGATCACGTCCGGTCTGGCGGCCGGGATGATTCGCAACGCCTCCTCGGCTGAAGGGCACTGGCACATGCAGGTGAAGTCCGGAAACGAGTTGATCAGCCTCGCCCAACTTTCCCGGACATCGCGCTTGTCCTCGACGAGCGCAATCTTGAGCGGCGATTCTGTGGAGAATTGGAGTCGACGCGGTTCTTCCAAACGCACTGTATTCATTATCCTGAGAGCTGATGACGGTGTTCGGCGGGCACTGAGCCAAGGTCAACGCCCGGCTTCGTTTTTCTTTTTGGCAAAAAGCGGCGGAACGTAAAGGGCGAGCGGGAGGAGGGGTGCGCCAGCGGCATTCGGAATTCCACGCGACAGCCTGCCCCGGGTGTGCTGCTGACGCTGCAAACTCCCCCAAGATCCGCCAAACGCTCCGCCATGTTTAGAAGGCCATTGCGATCGCCCGGCAAGGTGTCGGGATCAAACCCGGTTCCATTATCCTCGATCACCACCACGACTTCATCGTCCTTCGGATGAATGCGCACATACACCTCGCTCGCGTTCGAATGTTTCGCGGCGTTGTTCAGCGCTTCCTTGACGGCAAGCAACAGTCCGCGGCGGACAGGAAGGTCGAAGACGCTGGACGGCATATTGGGTTTGACGTCGAGCCGGCAGCGAATCTGCGTCGATGCGAGAAATGCCTGCGCGTATTTGCAGAGATACGAGGAGAAGTCGCGCAACGTGTCGCGTTTGGAGTTGACCGCCCAGACTACTTCGTCAAGGGCATGTGAAGCTGACCGGGCGCGATCGCACAATTCCCGGAATCGCATTCCTTCCCTTGAATCGCCGGGAAATTCGGTTTGCGCCACTTCGCCATGGAGCACGAGTTCGGTGAGCGCAGCGCCGAGGTCGTCATGGATGTCCCGCGCGATCCGTGCACGCTCCGTTTCGAGCAATTCCTGTGCGCGGGTTTGAAGCGCGAGTTTTGCGGTGAGCCGCAGGCTGAGCGCCAGGGCAACGGCGCAAATCGCCAGGATTGAAGCGAGGAACCAACCGCTTTGCCAGAAGCGCAAGTCGGGAAGGCGGAGCGGGGGAGTGGGAATCGTGCTGACAGGATGCAGCCACCAGGGATCCTGTCCGACGACGCCGACAATGCGCGCCTTTGGCCACGCGGGCGAAGGGCGTGTTTTGCGATACCAACGTTTTTCGTTGTTGGGAACCACGCGCCACGTTTCATCGGAAAGGACGTTCATTTCCTGTCCATCCATGAATTGAATCCGCACTCCGAGGAGAATGCCGCCTTCCATGCTGTCATTCAGCGCCTCTACCGCCAGGACATGCTGGCCCGCGTCCACCAGCAGGTAGGTGATGTCATATTGCGTCAGGCTGCGCCAGTTGCCGCCCTCGCCGATTTCCCGACCGTCCAGGTAGAGGCGATACAAGTTATCCGCGGTAATATTCAGAATGGCTGACTTGATGCGGTTCGTGGATGGGAGGGAAAACGATTTCCAGACGCGGCAGATTTGCTTGTCCGCAAAGTTCGTCGTCCAAATCCATGCGCCGACGCCGTGTTCTGCCGCGGCGCGTTGCCGTTCGGGCGTGATGCGGATGGAAGTGGGATAAACCGTTTCGCGAAGCTCGGGATTTGCTGCGCCGGCTGGAAACGGACTGAGCACCACTACCATCGTCAAGGCGCACAGCATCCGCCAGCCCGCAGAAAAAAAGTGCGCGGCCCGTGATTCATCGCAAACGCAAAAGCCGGCCGCGTTGGTGGGGGCAGCGAGTGAATCTTTCCGGGTGAGGGATGATTTGCTCATGGCTGCTCTGAATAATGCGTTCAAGCTGAGGAGCTGTTGCGATCGGCGCTGAGCTTACCAAGTCACCCCGATTCCGCGAGCCGTATTTCGACGCGCCGGCGGGCTGGCTCCGATGCGGTTGGCCGCCCAGATCCGGAACGTGTAACCGGGCGCAAGGCGCTTAATTACGGTTTGCAGACCCCGCATTGGGAAGTCTCGTCCGTCATGTCCACGCTTTGGCGGCTGTCGCCGAAGTGCCGCTCGAGATCTTCCATGACCGAAACGCAGTGAAACTGCAAGTCCGGGAACTGAGCGATTAACTTGTCCGTGGTAGTCCACCGTCCACCGTCCACCGCCCCGTAGCCCCGTAGCCCCGTAGCCCCGTAGCCCCGTAGTCCCGTAGTCCCGTAGTCCTTTAGTCCTTTAGTCCTTTAGTCCTTTAGTCCTTTAGTCTGTCTCGACTCAGCATTCCATCAGCGAGCTTTGGAAGCGCTTGAGCAGCTTTGAGGCGTTCTTTCCGGTGATCCCTGATTCATTCTGCGGCATCCCTGATTCAAAGTGTGTGATCTTTGAATCCCTGGTCGCCGAGTGGAATCACTCGAGCTGTGCCAAGTTTCCCTTTGGTGCGACAAAGAAAAACTTTCGTGGGACAAAGAATTCCCAAAACGACACTTTTTGTCACATGAAGTGTGCCATACAGCGGGAGCTGTGACAGCAATTGTCTCACACTACTAATAGGGCTTTGTTTAGCGTCCAAGAAAAGCGTTGGCTCGTTAAAGAACAACTTTAGCAGGACCGGGAGTTTCTTTGTACGCATAAAGTGTTTCTTCAGACGGGCTCTCAGCGTAATCTGGTGCTTTCTGGGTCCTGATGAGGGTTGATGGCGGGTCGCGGTGTGTCGATGGTCCGGGAAATTTTGGTTGCGGCTCTGCCGCTCTGGGTCCCTCGGAGATTAGACTTATTTCCCCTGCTTTTTTTTTGTGTGGTTCGTGTGATTCGTGGTTAAAGTTCCCCTCTTCAATCCGCGAAGATTCGTGTTATTCGTGTAAAACCCTTTTGCTCCCCTCGGTATCCGCGTTCATCCGTTTCTCTCGGTGGTGAATTCCCTTCCCAGAAATGTTTTCGCTCTTCCCGTTTGATTGCGATTCCGCCCCGCTGTTTTCATCCTTTCCTCGATCCGTGGGTATTGTGTGAATCTATCTTCTGGCCGTCACACCCACTTACCAAAAACCGCCATCGAGATAGCAAGGATTAGCAGTCGGCAATTGTTTCCAATCGTCTGGGGCCTTTTCAGGCGAAATTTGCCTGGCGTAAGAGCCTTTCACAGTTCCTTACAAGTGCAAGAGGGTCGCGCGGCTGTTCAGCCCGAAAGCCATGCCCAGTCATACGTTACACGCGAAGCGCAAGTCATTATGGTTCAACATACAATGTGAGATGAGATCGAGCGGGGCGACGTGGTGCATCCGGTCTGCAGACTGGCTCGGCGGAAACAGTTTTTCGCGGTTGGCAACGTTCCTGCATGGGCGTTTATCGGATTTCAGCACGCGTTGAAAGCCAGCCTCTCGGAAGGAGGGCAGGCCAGGACGCCAAGGCGGGAATCGGTTGGAGAGGGTTCGCCGGGGCAACGTTGCAAGGCTGCCCGGTGCCTCTCGCAAAACGGGAGCAATCGGCAAATCGGTCTTCGGTGCTGATGGAATCGTTTCGCTCCAACTCCGAGGCGGTCATTGAAAACTAAAAGAAAACAAAAACGGTGCAGCGATGCTCCGTGTCCGGCTGCAGGCGAATCGTGTTGCAATAAATTGCGACGACGGAGCCGGTGACCGGACGAATGTTCATGAAAGATAAACGTATGAAAACGACAAAACTGTATCTGGACTTCAGCGCATATAACCCGGCTGAGCTGACGGTGTTGGGTGACCGTGTTACCAACGCGCTGAACGACAAGGAAACATACCCCAATCCGGTAATACCTGCGGAGGAGCTCGCGACGGCAAATGGCGAGTTCAAGGAAGCCATCGACGCGGCGGCAACGGGCGATCGTGTCGCGATCCGGGATCGGAATCAGAAACGTGAGGTCCTGGTGAGGATGCTGCGTCAGGTTGGCCTGTACGTGCAGGCGGTCGTTGATGGTGACGATGCGAAGCTGGCAGCGTCAGGGTTTGAAGTCTCCGTTGCGGCCCGGAAACCCGCGGTGCTGGACAAGCCGCTGATTGAAACGGTTGAGAATAGGGCGTCGAGGGAGCTGGCGGTTTCTTTGCGCCGGGTTCGCGGTGCGAAAGCGTATGAAGTGCGCATGAGCCACGGACCGGAGGGGTGGCAGATGGTCGGGGTTTTTACGCAGGCGCGTAACATCCTGCTCACTGACCTCACCCCTGGCCAAACCTACACGGTCCAAGTGCGCGCCATTGGCGCCGGCAACACAACGACCGACTGGAGCGATCCTGTATCCCGGATGTCGTTGTAATGCGGGACACACACCCGGAAGGTGGCCGCGCCTTCGCGCCGCCTTCCGGTTTTACGAAAACGAACGCAAACCCTCCAAGCAGGCCTGTCCCTCAACGAAGAACGGCCAAGGTGGAAAGCCGGTAGCGGTTCACAGCGGTAAAATGCCAGCGTATAGGCTTGAAACGTACCTGGAAATCGCTCCGTAGATGCAATTCGGGGCGACATTGGTCGTAAGAACTTCCTTTGCAGCCCGTTGCTATGGTTGCACCAAAGAGGAACCAAAGAAGCTCTATCAATATTTGCGCATTTTTATTGCCCTCAATGGGCGAGTAGGGTAAACACCCTACAGACAAAATTCAGAGCGGTATGCACGCGGAGTTGCTGGTGTCAATAAAGCGAGGTTTCCCGGTCTCCAAGAAGTTCATCGAGCATGAAAATTAGATTCCTTGGCGCAATTTATTGTGCGCTGCCTTGTTTATTCGTCGCGACGGCACAGCAATGGCCGACGGAAAATCCTGCACAACCCGTCTATAGCATCGTTGAACGAGGCCCTCACCATAGAGTCTGGCAAACAATTCGCCACGAGGAGACCGCTTTCGGCCGTGTCAGTCATGTTCAGCAATACACCGAGCTGTCGAGTGGCCTTCATTACCGGGCGGCAACCGGAGAGTGGTTGGAGAGTTCAGAGGAGATCGAATTATTCCCTAACGGAAGCGGTGCAGCTGCCAGCAAGGGCCAACACAAGGTGCTTTTCCCAGCCGACATTGCTACGGGGGAAATTGAACTAAACACTCCGGACGGAAAGTGGCTCCGATCGCGTGTGATGGGCCTAAGCTACTTCGACACCTCCTCTGGGATGAGTATTATTATCGCAGAAGCAACGAACAGCATTGGTGCTATTGACGGCAATACCGTTTGGTATCGCGGTGCGCTAGTCGGGGATTGTTCGGCAGATGTTCGTTACATATATCGCCGATCAGGGTTCGAGCAAGACATAGTTCTAAGGAGTGCGCCGCCTGATCCGAGCGCATTCGGATTGAACCCGGAAACCACTGTGTTGCAGGTGCTGACAGAATTCGTAGCCCCGCCAGTTCCAAACCGACAACAACGTCGCTGGGCGGACAAGAAAAATCAGGCGCAGACAGACGACTGCCTTGATTTTGGAGCCATGAAACTGGGAGTAGGCCGCGCCTTTGATATCAACAGCAACCCGCGAAACCAGGGAATGAGAGTGAGGAAGCATTGGTTGCAGCTGGAAGGGCGCGACTGGCTTTTTGAAGAAATGCCGTTTGACGATGTCCGTGAACGTCTGGCGCGGCTTCCAACGCAGGCTGGCACCGGCCCGCGCAAACCACAGTTGCGTGCAGCCGCCCTTGAGCGGATTCTTCCGACTCGCCGCCTCGCAGGAACACCAGCGAATCGGGTTATGAGCGTCGCAAAACTCGAGGGCTCCCGGCCGGGTTTCGTTGTTGATTACCATGCTGTAAATTCCATCACGAATTTCACATTCAAGGGAGATACGACCTACTACGTCAGTGGAAGTGTGATGTTCAGCGGCTCTGTGGTGATCGAGGGCGGAACCGTGGTCAAGTTCAACCCAATCTCAGGCTGGGGCGGATTGTTTGTCGACAACACATCAATCGACTGTCAGACATCTGAATACCGGCCTGCAGTGTTTACGTCGATGCATGACAATACCGTTGGGGAGAGCATCAGCGGCAGCTCCGGCCTCCCGAGTTCCGCCCCGGATCAGAATTCATACCTGCAAACGACGGATGCCGATCAAAACCTTCAGCATTTGAGGATGCTCTATAGCTATACAGGATTAACTGTCATGTACGGAAACGGACGTGTCAGCGACAGCCAGTTCTCCCACAATCAGTACCCGATCTACACGGTGAACTCTCCCAAAACCAAGTTTCTCAACGTTTTGCTGAACGACGCATCACAGGTGGCGGTTTGGATCTATAACGGCAAAGTTGAAATTCAGAATGGAACGATTCACCGCTGTAATCAGTTGTTCGAGAATGAGTCCGGTGGGGCGCTCGCGATCACGAACACACTGCTGGCAGGCGTCACAAATTGGGGAGACGCTTACGTCGGCAGCTTCAATGCCACGAACTCGGGCTCATTGGTCTTCCAAACAGCCGGCGCCGCTGGCCATTATCTTCCAACTAACAGTATTTATCGCAACGCTGGAACCACGAACATTGACGCAACACTGCTGGGAATTCTCAGGACCAAAACCACTGAAGCGCCGATTGTGTATTCGAACATTTCGATTCCCACTTCCACGGTGTTTTCACCACGGGTTTCAAGAGATGAAGCCGCACCCGACCTGGGATTTCATTATGATCCAATTGATTATGCTTTTGGAGGCGTAACGGCGGTATCCAATCTAACTTTCGCACCGGGCGCGGCATTAGCCTGGTTTGAGCTAAACGGATCGGGGGGCGCGGGGTCCGGGATTGCATTGGGACCGTATGGATCCATCAATTTAACCGGCACCGTGACATCGCCCGCTGTGCTTGCGCGCTATTCAACAGTCCAGGAAGGAGGCAACGGAAATTGGACGGAGAAGGGATGGCTTGCCGGGGTGACAACCGTGGCCAACAATCCAAGTCCCGTCGATGCGAACCTTCGTTTTGCGAAGGTGTTTGCGCTGGCAAACGATCCGAATCATTTTCGGGATTATTTCGGGACGCTCAATGTTCGGGCGACGCACAGCGAGTTCTGGAACGCTTCGATCGCGGGCTACGGCGCCTTCCAGTACTACACGAACTGCCTGCTCAATCGAGTGTATGTGGGGCTGCATTGCGAGTGTGCGTTTGGAATCGTAATGCGAAACTGCACAATGCGGGGAGGAAGCCTGGTTGCGGATCGGTGGTCAGGGGCTCCGGCGACACAAGGGCTTTCAGTCAGCGACACCGCTTTTGACGGGACGTCCATCGTCAACAACAGCGGCGGGTTAACCAACACGATGGCTGCGTACAACGCGTTTCTCACCGGATCAAACACGATTGTTCCAACATCTGGAAACAATGTGGCCGTGGCGACCACTTACGATTGGCAGAAAAACTGGTTGGGGAACTCGTATCTTCCGCCGGCGAGCCCCTTAATCAATTCCGGCAGCGTAAGCAACGCTGGACTGGCAGGATTGTATCATTTCACAACCCAAACCAATCAAGCAAAGGACGCAGCAACTCGCTTGGACATTGGCTATCATTATGTTGCGGAGTCGGTTCAGGGCCTCCGCTATGTCCCGACTGATACAGACGGCGATGGCTCGGCGGATTATCTCGAGGATGGCAATGGAAACGGAATCGCCGATATGAGCGAAACTTCCTGGCTGCTCAATAACTATAATGGATTAAATTCTGTGTTGGCCTTGGAGGTATTTACGCCGCTAAAGTGAGGCGTTCAAGAGCGATTTTTAAGCGGATGTTTATGGAAATGCAATTTCAGCTTCGAGGTGTTCGGACAGTATTTTTAACTGTTCTGTTGGCGTCTTTTTTATCGGCGTTGAGCGGATGGACGCAATGCCTTCCCGTGGGATTCGATCTAAAGCATGCCGGCACCAATGCTGCCAAGTGCGGCCATTTCGAGTATCATTTGACGGAGATTCCTCCTGATCAGGTGATTAACGTTTACCTTGTTGAGACCGTACTCACGAACATTTCTCTTCCTAACAATATCGAGATTGTTCAAACAGAAACAAACATACAAAATGGATGTAAGTTTGTGTATCCTGGAACCTACTGGCTGGAGAAAGTGGAAACTCTCGTCGTCACGGATGTGTTTACGATTGATTATCTTACCTGCGAACAGACGAACGTTGTTGCCGGAACCTATTTCCTCAAGGATGAAATGACCGATGACAGGATGCTTATGGATTACTGCGACCAGTCAAACGTGTACGATTATGTCGCGGGAGACAGAACTTATATGGGAGCGGGATCGGGCCAAATCAACAATACAACCAACTGGTCAAGAACAACATCCCACTCCTCAACTTACTTTTATAGTGAGAATTGGACACCGGCCTCGAACTACAATTATACGGCGGGAAGCACGAATGAAGGGCCATTTCCGCGATATGATATCCCGGAGGATCACGTCGACACCCAACCCACGGTAAGAACCATTACGGCGAATGCCGGTCCAGGCGCGACGATGACGCGAACATACACGCTGAGCGAACCGTTTGATGATGACAAGCTGAAGGGAAAATTGGATAGCCGAATCCAGCTTCCGAGCACATGGTCGGACGGAGACCCTGCCTCGCATTTCAGTTGGATAGCGTCGCATGGTTACACACCGGCTAATCATTACGGTGCGAGTGGTTCCAAGTCGAAGTATCGAATTAAAATTTTCGGCACGGAAAGGGATGTAACCTATCGGGTGACATGGGAGGAGAGGACGATTTTTGATGACGGATCCACTGGAAAGCCAAATTCAATCACGGAAGAAATCCAAGGAACAGGAAATCCAACAGCGCCCGCCGTTGGAACGGAACGCACATTGGAGATGCCCGTGAAACCGGGTAAAACGCACGTAGTGATAACAGCGGGTCCGGAGATTGTTTCCAACGGCAAGCCCGGCAGCGGCGGACCTTCTGGCGGCAGTGCTGGAGGTGGGCCCGGGGCGGGGGCCAGCGGCAGCGCACAGGGCGGCGGCGGCGGCGCAGGATCGGATGGCAGTTCTGGAATGCAATCTGCAACGGGCGCGGCCGATGGTGCTTCATGCGGGTCGTGCAACACCGGTCCAGATAATTTCGCTGGAGCTGGTGGCAGCGGCCCATCCTTCTATGTCTCAATGGGAACCGCGGCAAACGGTGAGTCGCTCGGCGGGTTGACGTTCGGACAGTCGGAAACGTCCGCAGAGCTATTCACACCCGCGAATCTTCAGTTCACGGCGCCGTCGCGCGGCGACGTCGAGGTAATCCACGCTTCGAACGGAACGATCAGACAAGTCAAGACTCCAAACGGACTGGCGGATGTTGTCGATATCAGCACGAACTCCTACAGGATTGATTTCTACGAGGCCTCTCAAGTAGGAGCGCTATCGACCGGTGTTTACTCTGTAACCCCCCCACCGTTTGCAAGCTGGTTGATTACAAATTCCACTGCGCCTGACCCCAACACGGTACAGGTCTCTGAAGCGGGCTCCCTTTCGTCAGGGCGGCAGTGGACATACACGTATTCGACCAACACCGGGGTGTGGATCATGGTGGCGCAGGGAGGGCTTCTTCAGACAGCAAGCGCGTCGATTCCACTTGGCTCGGGGCGGTACACGGTCAGCAACGCGGTTTTATCAGCATCCGGAGAGCTGGTTTACGTGGAGAAGAATACCTATCAACAGTTTGATTGGGGTGTGGGCCTGGTAGAGACACAAATTGGTCCGGACTCCCACGCGCACAAAACGCATTATACTTATGATGATTACTCCCCATTTCCGACGATGGGATCGCGCCAGCCGCTTCGATGGGTTTTCAGGCATGACGGTTCGTGGGAATACTACAATCAGTATGACTCCGTCGGCCGGCCTGAATACGTTTATTCTTCCTTCGGCGATGTTGAGACGAACAACTACACCGCAGCTCGAGAAACCCGCTACTATTATGGTTCAGGCCATGGCGATGACGGCACGTTGTTCCCTGAAACTGCCCGTAAAGTCGAAGAGCGCATTGCTGGCCAAATGGTAAGCAGCCGATATTCCCTCTTTCCTCAGGATGGAGTTCGGCTGGATGTTCGGGGCACAAGTGCAGCTTCGTCGGGTTGGAATGATGCCAGCAATCTGTTCACAACGAATCGCTATTACACGAGCGGCCCGAATCAATATCGAATGAAGGCTGTCGTCCGCGAGGACGGCACGATGATCACGCATGACTATTCGACAAACAGCAGCGGCTTTAGAACGAACATCGTCGTGACAGGAAAGCCCAATAATGATTACACGCTGATTGTCGATGGCAGGTCGAATCGAACGGTGCTGAATATTGAGGGTTTTCCGATTGCTTCAATCACACGGGACGTTGCCCGTCCTCATATCATTCTTGAGCAGCACACGTACGGGAACTTCGACCAGTTTGGGCGCGCCCAAGCGGTGACAAATAATCTCACGGGTACCGTTGTGCAGACGCATTATTCTTCGTGCTGCAGTTATGTCGAATCCTCAGTAGATGCCGATGGAGTGATAACCACCCATACCTACGATGCATTGAAGCGACAGGTCGCGAGCACCCGGTCAGGCATAACGACAACCAACGTTCTTGATGCGATGGGACGGGTGTTGCGGACCACGCGCCTGGGCGGCGGCGATTCGATCAGGCTTGCCGAATACTCGTACGACGTGACGGGGCACCTTATTGCCCATACGAATGCGAACGGGGGAAAAACCGCATACATCGAGGCTCATGACCCGGCGACGGGCGGAAGAATTGATATCGTGCTCAATCCCGATGGAGGCACCCGAACGAATTTTTACTACCTGGACGGGTCGCTCAAGAAGGTGACCGGCACTGCCGTCCATCCGGTCCGCTATGAGTATGGTCCGGATGCAGACAGTCTTGGCAATCAATGCACCTACACCAAAGAAATCAAACTCAACAATGACGGAAGTGATACAAGTGAATGGGTTCAAACGTTCGTCGACAGCGCTGGACGGATTACTGAGGTTCAATACCCTGGCGACAGCTATATCCACCCGTCACTTGGAATGTCATTCCCGGGACCGAGCGCCATCTTTTTCTACAACAACAGGGGGCAACTGACCAACCAGATTGATCCCGATGGCATTTGCACGATCTACCGTTACGACGACAAAGGGGAACAAGAGTACACGGTGATCGATACCAATCAGAATTGGGTCATTGATTTTTCCGGTGGGGACAGAATCACCCGGACCGTGCGGGGCATGGCGACCAACAGCGGCGTTTACGTTAGCAGGATGGAAACGTATGTTTGGGAGACCCACAATGCCAACACGGCATCTTTGCTCTCGACCATCGATACCTCTGTTGACGGTCTACAGTCGTGGAGTACGACCTGGAATGGTCAACAGCCAGTGACCAGCCACAGCCGGACTGTCTATGGGACTGGGGGAAACCGTTATCATACCAACAGCGCTGCCGATGGCACCTATAGCGTTATTCACTACCAGAACGGACGCATGGCCAATGTCACTCGGAAAGCTGGGTCGACGGTATTGTCGTCGGTGAGCTATACGTACGATTCGCACGGACGCCGCCACACCGCCGAGGATGCGAGAAACGGAACCACCACCTTCGGATACAACGACGCAGATCAGGTTGTGTCAGTCGCCTCTCCTGCAGCCGCTCCCGGACAAGGCCAACAGGTGACGGTCACTCATTACAACAAGATGCTTCAGGCGACGAACGTGGTGCATCCCGATGGGACCAGTTCGATCACTGAGTATCACAAAACAGGCGAACTGAAGAAGACCTATGGCTCGCGAACGTACCCGGTGCAATACGAGTATGACTACGCCGGGCGCATGGCGGCGATGACGACCTGGACAAACTACGCCACAAGTGGCGCCTCCGTGACGCGATGGCATTACCATCCGCATCGCGGGTGGCTTACGAACAAGGTTTACGCGGATTCGACCGGACCGCGTTACAGCTACACTCCAGCCGGACGATTGAGCCTCCGAATGTGGGCGCGAGGGGTGAATACGGATTACAACTACAATACTGCGGGGGATCTGGCGACCGTGTTGTATACGGGCGACAACACACCTGGAGTGACGAACACCTACGACCGCCGGGGGCGCATTAAAACGATTTGGTCGGGAGATGCGACTCAAAGCATGGCGTACAA
The DNA here is from genome assembly GCA_035629175.1 of Verrucomicrobiia bacterium. Taxonomy (NCBI): domain Bacteria; kingdom Pseudomonadati; phylum Verrucomicrobiota; class Verrucomicrobiia; species Verrucomicrobiia bacterium. The sequence goes on from DASPIL010000062.1 coordinate 88,238, forward strand.
CGGTGCGGGCCAAGTGGTCAGCGAAACGCACACAGGCGGAGCGCTGAGCGGCATGGCTGTCACCAATGCGTACGACTCACTGTCACGGCGAACCGCAGTCGGGTTGAACACTCAGTCAGACACCCTCGTGAATTATGGGTACGGCGCGGGATCCCGATTGGCCAGCGTGGCCAATTCAAGCACGGCCGCCGCCTACACGTATGTTGCCAAATCCTCCCTGGTGGAGCAGATTGCGTTCAGCCACAGTTCGCAGCTGCGCATGACAACGACCCGGAGCCATGATTTTCTGAATCGCCTAACCGGGATCAGTTCGGTCACGCCAGGAAATACAGCACCGCCCATAACCCATGCCTACGACTACAATCCTGCCAATCAACGCACGCGGGCTGCAATGGCTGACGGTTCATACTGGATTTATGAATACGATTCACTCGGACAGGTGACGAGCGGCAGGAAGTTCTGGGCGGATGGCACACCGGTCGCCGGCCAGCAGTTTGAGTATGTTCATGACGACATAGGAAACCGGCGCCGGACTCGGTCCGGTGGAGATGAAACCGGCGGACAACTTCGCCAGGCCGATTATACCGTCACCGCAGTGAACCAGTACACGAGCCGCGGGGTTCCGGCGTCTGTTGACATCATGGGCATCAGTTACGTCACCAACACCGTTACCGTCAATGGCGGGAGCACGTATCGCAAAGGGGAGTTCTTCCGGCGCGAGTGGGCTGCGAGCGTTCCCAATTCTGGTCTCTGGACCAATATCACGGTTGCAGCGAGCGGGCAGGCCGGGACCACGGGGAACGTATTCATTGCCAAATCGCCGGAAACCTTCGGCTATGATCTTGATGGCAACCTGACCAATGACGGCCGGTGGGCGTTCACGTGGGATGCTGAGAACCGGCTGACGAAGCTCGAAAGCCTTACCAACGGGCCTTCGGCGTCGAAGCGGCGGGTTGTCTGGATGTATGACGGCAAGGGCAGGAGAGTCAGGCAAACGACCTATGACCTGAGTTCGGGTCCGGCGATTCCGATCGAGGACCTGAAATTTGTGAACGACGG
>DASPIL010000063.1 GCA_035629175.1 Verrucomicrobiia bacterium
ATATCGCTTCTCCCGACCGAACAAACGCCCTCCTTCTTCGACAACGAGGTCGATGCCGTGGTGCGTTACGGCTGCCCCACCGCGCGCGATCTCTCGAACCACCTGATCCTGAGACCGCGCCTGATCGCGGTGGCGTCGCGGGCGTGGGTGGAAAAGCATCCGGAAATACGCCAGCCCAAGGACCTGCTGTCCGTGCCTCTCATCCACGAGCGTTACCAGGAAGACTGGCAAAACTGGTTCGATGCGCTGGGCATCAAGAACTGCGGCCACTTGAACGGGCCCCGCGTCGGCGTGTCGACCGCAGTGCTCGAGGCGGTGCACCGGGATCAGGGTCCCGGCCTTTTTCCCGACGTTTTCAACGTGCAAAACATGCGCGGCGGCCTGCTGCAGGTCGTTCCCGATGCGCCCCGCATCGGCGGCTACTACTTCGTCACCAGAAGCGATCGCGAGAATGAGCCGCGCATTGTGCGGCTGCGGGAGTGGCTGATGGAAAATCTCAAGGACGCCTGAGTCCTCTCTGCATTTCCCCCTCTGCATTTCCCCCGAAATCGTCACCTCGATTGCCCCGCCCGCACTGGGCCGGGTGTGGTGACTTTTTCGTTCGTCCAAGCCCCTCGGTGGAAACTTTTTGAGACCGCCCGGGTGAGAATTTTGTGCCTTACTGACACATCTTCCTGTTGCTAGCATGGTCTTGCTGCAACACGACTAGCGAATGAACTTACTGCATTTTCAGAGTTGAGGACGACACGCTTTCGATTCATTCCCGCGAGTGTCGTGATTGCGGCGAGGCTTCCGATAAACCAAATAATCCGTGCGCCCGGCGAATGCCGCAATGCGTAACGGAAAACAACGATTAAAGGTGAATCCATGCGAAAGCTTGCTTGCTTGCTCCCGCTATTGCTTACTTCCGGGGCAGCTTCAGCGCAATCCAATGTGACAGTGTATGGCCTGCTCGATGTCGCCGTCAGCGTGACAGACGCCGGCGGCGCCGCGCTCCGGCAAAAGGAAATGACTTCCGGGGTAGGGCTCGGGAGCAGAATCGGATTTCGGGGCACCGAAGATCTGGGCGGGGGCCTGAAGGCGAATTTCGTTCTTGAGAACGGATTCAACCCCGACACGGGAACGATCGGCCAGGGCGGCGTGCTGTTTGGCCGTCAGGCATGGGTGGGCCTGGCATCGTCCTCGCTCAGTGTTTCGTTCGGACGCCAGTACTCGCCCATGCTGCTGACCCTGGCAACCACGGATCCCGGCAGCCAGGGCTACTGGGGCAACAATCAGGGAACGGGCAACGCGCTGTATCAAAGTCCCGGTTCGGGCGCCGGATCAGGCGGACACCAGGCGACGGGGCGCATCAACAATTCGATTCTCCTTACCGGCACCTCCGGGGCGCTTTCCGGCCGCTTGATGCTGGGGCTGGGCGATGAAAACCCCGCCGGGTCGGGCCGTCTTGTCGGCGCCAGCGGCAACTACGCATCGGGCCCGGTCCTGCTGTCCGCCGCCGTTACCCGGTTCCGCCAGTACGCATCCACCATCGTCGCCGGCGCCGAGCCGGACTGGCAAACGGAATAC